>DDYT01000014.1 GCA_002348095.1 Erysipelotrichaceae bacterium UBA2227
ACTAACCTAAATTGATAATACGATAACATGAAAGGGATAAGTGAATCGATCGTGCGTTCTGATTTTGATGACAAAATCAAAGGGAAAGCCATGTACACCTGCGATTATCATCCTGAGGGGATGTTGTTTGTCAAAACGGTAAGATCAACTGTACCTAGAGGTAGAATCAGGCATATAGAAATACCTGAGTTGCCCAAGGGTTATGAAATCATCAATCATCAGGACATACCTCATCTCAACGTCGTGCCGGTCGTGTTTGATGATCAACCGGTTCTGGCGTACGATGAAGTTAATTACATTGGACAGCCGATACTTTTGGTCGTTGGTGATAAGAAAGAAATCATTCAGAAAATCATCACGGAAATCCAAATCGATATAGAAGAACTTGAACCTGTATTGAGCATTGAAGAGGCTCAAAAAGCGAAGGCTCCGTTTATCTTTAGGGATCAGCCCTACTTTGTGAACTATGAGTACACCAAGGGCGACTTCGTAGGCGAAAAGGAAAAGGCAATCAGGGTTATTAGCGATGTATTCGAAACGGGATATCAGGAACAGGCATACCTCGAAACCCAATCGATGGTAGCCGAGTATGACGGACACACAGTGAGTGTTTTTGGCTCAATGCAATGTCCATATTACATCGTTGAGACATTGAAGGAAGTTCTAGGCTGGCCGGAAGACCGGATTCGCGTGGTTCAGATGCCGACCGGTGGTGCTTTTGGCGGTAAGGAGGAATATCCATCCATACCGGCTGCGCATGCAGCATTAGCCAGCATCAAAACCGGTAAACCTGTCCAATTGGTTTTCGAGCGCCAGGAAGATATCCAATGTTCGACCAAACGCCATCCGTCCATCATTCGTATTGACAGTTATATTGACGAAAATGACATCATCATAGCCCGCGATATTGACGTAAAACTGGACGGCGGTGCTTTTGCGGGGCTTTCGAGCGTTGTCTTGCAACGATCGATTTTCTCCGTCAGCGGGGTATACAAGGTCGAACATCTTCACATCAAAGGGACTGCTTATGCTACAAACAAAGTCGTGACCGGAGCCTTTCGGGGGTTTGGCGGTCCTCAGGCTTTTTTCGCAATGGAGAGGCATATGGACAACATCGCAAATCAATTGAATATTGATGCAGTGGAGTTTAAGAGAAAACATTATGTCAAACAGGGAGATACTTCCTCGACGGGCGGTGAATTTTCGGATCCGGTCATCTTGTCCCAACTGACGGAGGAAGTATTGAGAATTTCGGACTATCATAAAAAGAGAAAAGCGTTTGAAAATGATCTTTGGCGAGGAATCGGATTCTCGGCGTTTTTTCACGGATGCGGATTTACCGGTGCCGGAGAATCGGAGCTGATTAAACCATCGGTCAGACTGAAGAAAGTTAAGGATAAGGTTGAAATATTCATTTCGAGCACAGAAATCGGTCAGGGCGTTCTGACGACCATGCGAAAAATCGTGGCGAAAACATTGGATATACCCGTGTCCGATGTAATCCACAATTATCCCGATACGCTGACCTGTCCGGATTCAGGCCCGACCGTGGCATCGAGAACAATGCTGATCGTCGGTCGGTTATTGCAGGACTGTGCTTTACGCATGAAACAACGATGGCAAGAGGACACT
This sequence comes from Erysipelotrichaceae bacterium UBA2227, assembly GCA_002348095.1. Lineage (GTDB taxonomy): Bacteria > Bacillota_I > Bacilli_A > Erysipelotrichales > Erysipelotrichaceae > UBA2227. Next base: position 1,633 of record DDYT01000014.1, read on the forward strand.
TTCGAAATCCTTCAGAACTATACATACCCGTCTCATCTGCACTGGAATAGTTCGACGTTTGAAGGTCATGCTTATCCGGATTTCTCTTGGGGGACAAATGTTGTGGAAGTGGAAGTAGATCCCATGACTTATCAGACTGAAGTGAAAGGTATTTGGGCTGTTTATGATGTGGGAACCATGATTGACGAAAGAATCGTTCAGGGTCAGTTGGAAGGGGGTATCGTTCAGGGACTCGGTTATGGATTGTGTGAAGCACTTGAGTCTGTCCAGGGGAAGATACTGCAAGATACTTTTACGACCTACATCATTCCGACGTCTTTGGATATCCCAAAAATCGTAAGTATATGTATCGAGAATCCGTCAACGATCGGACCCTACGGTGCGCGCGGACTCGGCGAGTTGCCGTTGGTTGGAGTTGCTCCGGCACTAGCAAATGCTGTAAGTCAGGCAATCGGTAAGAAAATTACAAAGATCCCGGTTACTCCGGAAGAGTTATTGAGGAGGGTCAAGTATGATGATTAATTTCATTCTCAATGGATCATCGATCAGCATTGATGTCGAACACTCGAGACGGCTGTTGGATGTGTTAAGAGATGATTTGAAACTGACATCGGTCAAAGAAGGATGCGGGGAAGGTGAGTGTGGTTCATGTGCGGTTTTGCTAAACGGACAATTGATAAACTCATGTCTGATCGCTGCAGCAACACTGGAAGGGCAAGAAGTCGTGACGTTGGAAGGATATCGGTTGACGAAGCGTTTTGAAGCCATCAAAGAAGGATTTGAGTCATGCGGAAGTGTTCAGTGCGGTTTTTGTACTCCGGGATTTGTAATGGCTGCGGAAGCACTTCTTTCATCCAATCGCGATCCGACAGAAGATGAAGTAATTAAGGGTATTGAAGGGAATCTGTGTCGATGCACGGGCTATCAGATGATTGTCGCAGGAATATTGAAAGCAAAGGAAATAGGGAAAGGATTATGGTAAAAGCATATCGACCGACTAGTTTGTCGGAGGCTTTGTTAATCAGAAAGTATCATGATGTTATAATTTTCAATGGGGGCACTGATCTGATGGTTAAGTATCGCAACTGGACATCTGTTGCTCCTAACTTTCCCAAAGATGTACTTTACATCGGGCATCTGGATGAACTTAAACATATTGATGAAAAATCAGACAATCTTATATTCGGATCGGCCGTTACGTACGCTCAACTGCTTAAACATCAACATATTTCGCATGATCTGAAAAATCTGATTGAGCAGATTGGATCGATTGCTATTCGTAACATCGGTACTTTGGCAGGGAATGCGTGTAACGCCTCACCGGCCGGAGACATTCTGCCGGTATTGTATGCGCTGAATGCCAATCTCACATTAAAATCTGCGGATCATTCACGCGTAGTTGCAATTCATGATTTTATTGAGGGACCCGGTAAGACCAATTTGAGAAGTGATGAAATAGTTACGGAAATAACTCTTAAGAATCAAACATTCAGCCATACTTTTTATCGTAAAGTCGGAACTAGGAAAGCCAATGCCATATCCAAGGTGTCGGTATTTATCGTTGCGGATGTACGCGACGGAAGAATGGAGGATATACGTATTACGATTGGTGCGTGCGGTCCGAAAGTTGTGCGTGTTTATGAGGCGGAACAGCTACTCAAAGGAAAAATTGTAGTTGAGATTCAAAATATCATCAGTGAAGTGCTTAATATTGTAGCTAATAAAATCACGCCCATCGATGACGTTCGTTCTACACAAGAATATCGTACGAAAGTCGCATGCAATTTGATTGAAACATTTTTAGTGAAGGAGCTGATCTTATGAAACATCAGGTAACAACGATTTTGTTTTGGGGTGCTCTTTGGGGCATTATGGAATCTACCCTTGGATACGTTTTACACATCTTTTCGATAGCATTACCGGGTTTGCCGGGAATGCTGATGTTTCCAATTGCGTTTATCTTTATGCATCGCGTTTATGATTCAACGGGAAATCCGGCTTCGGTTGTGCAGATCGCAATAGTAGCAGCATTGATCAAGCTTACGGACTTGTTTTTTGGTGGGTTGATACCTATCTACGTAATTAACCCCGCACTTTCATTACTGATGGAAGGAATGGCTGTTGCAATCGTGATTCATTTTGTAAACAGAAGAAAAGTATCTATTCAGTTTAGTCATGGCTTCACGATGGGATTGATATGGCGGGCAATGTTTCTGGGATATATGCTCGTATTGTCAAGATTTGACTTGCCGGCAGGACTGGTAACAAACGGATGGTCGGTTGCACTGCGGTTTCTGATATGGGAGAGTTTTCTCAATGCGTTTTTAATTAAAGGATATCTTTCTTTGTCGGTAAAAGAGAAGGCGAAGGAGCCGAGTACAGCGCTGACATGGGGATTAGTGTTTGTAGCAGTACTGCTACAACGGTTGTTTTAACCGTGAGAGCGATCACGATTATCAGCGGAGGTTATGATTCAGGGAAAACTACGAGAATGATTAATGTTTTCAATAATCTGAAAATGGGTGAAGCTGACGGTTTTGCCTGCGTGAAAGTCATCAATGCTGAAAGTCAGAAATTTAAGTACAGACTCAGAAGACTGACTACCGGACAAGAATATGATTTCATTGTTCAGAAGATCGATTATCAATATGATTTTGACGAGTATTTTGAGTTTGAGCGGTTCATATTCTCAACGATGACACTGAGATTCGCTGAGAGAGTTATGGAGGAGGCCATTCGTAATCCAAACATTCAATCGCTGTTTCTTGACGAAATCGGAGTGCTTGAACTTCAAGGGCAGGGATTTAGTATGATCTTACGGAAAATGCTTCAGTGTGATAAGGATTTGTTCTTGTGTATAAATCAGAAAAATGTTGATGAAATCCAGGAAAAATTCAAGTTTAGTGCGGATTATCACATATAAAAAAGCAGGAACTTTCCTGCTTTCGGTTATTGTTATGTGCGATGATTATTTAAATACGAAGTGTAGTACGAAGATGGTTATCAATACCCAAATAATCGGCTTAACCTCTTTAGCTTTGCCACCGGCAGCCATAACGACGCCGTAAACAATAAATCCGGTAGCAATACCGTCAGCGATTGAGTAGGATAAAATCATGGTAATGATGGCAATAAATCCGCTGGTTGCTGCTACGAAATCTTCCCAATCGATACCACCCAATTGTTGAGCCATTAATACGCCGACAACAACCAATGCCGGTGCGGTGACGGTCGCATTGACCACAGCCAATACCGGGAAAAAGGCAATCGATAAGATGAATAATACACCTGTTGTAACGGCGGTTAAACCGGTACGTCCGCCAACGCCGACACCAGCTGCGGATTCAATATATGAAGTAACGGTCGATGTACCTAATACAGCACCGGCAACGGTACCGACGGCATCAGCCATTAATGCTTTATCGACATTTTCAAGTTCGCCTTTTTCATCGATCAAATTCGTTTTACCAGCAACGGCAACAAGTGTACCGGCTGTATCGAAGAAGTCGATAAATAAGAAGGTGAAGATGACCAGAACAGCTGAAGGACTGGCGAACAGTTCATCAAACCCAGTGATGAAAGCTCCGAAGGTCGGCATATCAAAGTTGAAGGAGACAACGGCTGTCGGTAAGGAAGGCATGCCTTCGACACCGGCTAACCCGGCGATAACACCGACAACGGCAGTAATGACCAAGCCATAAAATACGCCGGCTGAAATCTTACGTGCCAGTAATGCAAAGGTAACCAAGATACCGAAGACTGCTAATAAGACTGCCGGTGAAGTCAAATCACCGAGACCGACCAAGACAGCATCGTTGTTGACAACGATTCCGGCATTTTGAAGACCGATGAAAGCAATAAAGAAACCGATACCTGCACCGATAGCCAGCTTCAGGTTTTTCGGAATGGCATTGATAACCATTTTGCGAATTCCGGTGACAGAAATGACTAAGAACAGAAGACCGGAAACAAAAACAGCCGCCAAACCTGCTTGCCAACTGCCCCCAAGCATACTCACAGCGGTGAATGAAAAGAATGCATTGACGCCCATGCCCGGAGCTAATGCGATCGGGTAGTTAGCGTATAAGCCCATAATAATCGTAGCCAAAGCGGAAGATAAGGCTGTTGCAAGGAATACGGATTGGAATGGCATTCCGGCACCAAATTCATTGGACAACAAGCCCGGGTTGACCGCCAGGATGTAAGCCATCGTAAGGAAGGTCGTTAATCCTGCCAACAATTCGACTTTTACGGTTGTTCCCTTGGAAGACAACTTAAATAATTTTTCGAACATAAAGTTCCCCTTTCTCATGTGCTACTCACCGTCAAAAAAGAAAAAGCTTCCGTTTCGACAGAAGCACTGAAAAAGTGATCTTCCATCGTAGTCCGACCGTTTACGGTGGTCGGGTAGAGACTCTTGCGCCCTATTCGCAAGGATATACGGTGTTTAGCATGGAGTCATTTTAGCATGACTTTGGCTTCTTGTCATCAATCTTTTTCGGTTTTTCACAACTTTCGCTTACATTTTTTGTGTGCACGAGTTACTTGCAATTCTGATAAACTTATCGTACACTCCAAGTATAAAAGATATAAAAACAGAACGGAGGTATGCGTATGCATTCCTTTACCATTGAAAAGCTTGTTCAGCATCTCGGACCGGTCGGTGCGCAGTTGAAGGCAGGAAGAAAAGGCATATCAAACAAGATTTTTAATGCGAACATCATTGATAATCCCGATTCTTTTGAATGGTTTACAGCGGGAGATTTCATCTTAACCACAGGGTTTATTTTCAAGGATGATGTTAATTTACAAAGAAAGCTTGTCAAGGAACTTGCGGATCAGAATTGTGCAGGGCTTGGAATTAAGATCAAGCGATACTGGAATGAAATTCCCAAAGCGATCATAGATGAGGCAAATCAGCGGGGATTACCGATTGTAGAAATTCCTTTTACATACAGTTTGGCTCAGGTTTCCAATATTATTAATGCTGAAGTTCACCAGCGAGAGGACAGTGTTTTTAAGAAATATCGCGATATCCATAATGCGTTCAGTAAATGTTCGATTGATGGTGGAAATCTGTGGGAAATCGTGAAACTTACCTCGGATTTAGTAGAGAACCCTGTAATCATACTGGACAGTTCATTCAATTTGCTCAGTTATTTTGAACGACCGAACAATCCGTATAAACTTGCGGATAATCTTCAACTGATTGAGAGGGAGAAAGTATTTACCAAGGAATTTACCGACGGAATACCGACCAGCACGAAAAAGTTTACTTTAAGTATCAAACGAAAGTTTCCGGATGAAAATGGCGATATTGTATGTCGTGTCATTCCGATCGCATATTCACAGATTATTTACGGATACATCATTGTTTGGGAAGTTACTCATAAGCTCGAGAGTATTGATTATATTGCTTTGGAGAGTGCAGCTCAGACAGCTGCGATGGAGCGTGTTAAAACAAAGCAGATGATCGAGGCTCAGCATAAGATGAAAGAGGACTTCTATGATGATCTTCTTCAGGGGAAAATCGTATCTGTCAATGCCGTGAAAAGCCTTGCGGAAATCCATGGCATGAACCCTTTGAGAAATCATATTTGTGCTGTGTTAAATACCAAAGATGCGCCAAAGGATACACTTAAGGAAATTGTCAATATTTGTATGGATGTGGCTATGAAATGCAGAAGACGCGTGCGATCAATTATCAGAGAGAGCAACGTAATCATGTTTATCGAACTTGAAGAAAATGAAAGCCGCTATGAACCCAGTATGGAAGTGCGGGGATATCTTGAGAGACTGGATTTGAATATCAACTCAATATGTAAGAATCTTTCCTATCGCATAGGAGTTAGTAATGTCTGTACAGACTTTCTGACCATCGGGAAATCATGCCTGTTAGCTCAGGATGTTCTGCGTATTTCCGCAAAACTGCCAACGACCGAAGGGGTTTTCTATTTTAACGATTTGATCAGTTATCACTTGCTGGACAGCACACTGGAAAAGACAAGACTTCGAAATTTCTTTGATTCTGCTCTTGGAAGTCTTCGAGATTATGACAAACTTAATAAGACCGAACTTATGAGTACCTTAGAATCCTATTATATGGCCAATGGAAATGTTAGTATCGCATCAAAAGCGATGTTTATCCATCGGAATACATTTATCTATCGAATCGAGAAGATCAAACAGATCCTCCAAAACGACTTGAAGGATGCAGAATTCAACTTCAATTGTCAGTTAGCCTTACATATCAATAAGATCATTGATGTTAGTTGACAAAATAACTAGTTTTTACTAAAAGTAAGCGATAACAATCGGTGAATTTTGTGCAAAATGCCCAACATAGTTGGGCTTTTTTCATTCGATTTAACCATTGTTGCTCACCAATCGCTATGGGAAAATGTAAACGGATACGAGGTGATGGTTATCGACCGAGTTAAGTCATTCTGCAAGCACTTTATTGACTTGTTTGAAAACGGAAAACAAGCAATCGTGCATTCTGTTTATAAAAGTACGATTAACTGCTTGGTTGATGATCGCATTATTTCTTTGCAGCATCAAGACATGCCGATCACACCTCTAAGTATAAACCTTGATATTCCTAAAAAAGTATTCGAACTTATTCGAGTCAATAGAGGTGATGAAGTAAGGTTCACAAAAGAAGGAATCATCGCGTTTAACTCATTGTTTATGCTAGAAGATACTGAAGTCTTTGACTGTGATTTGACAAAAGACACTTTCTCACTGGATAGAGAGAAAATCGAGAAGTTAACTGATCAGATCTTGAACTATATCGAAAAAGGAGAGTTTGGTCGAATCACAAAATCAATGAAAGATGATCAAAAAATTCCATTGTCTTTTGCGGGTAGTTATGTATCCGGAATTCTGACTAAATTGAGTAACAGTTCTGATGTTATTGAAATCAGTTCGCTGGCAACACAGTTAATCGGGGTTGGTGAAGGTCTGACACCTTCAGGAGATGACTTCAATTGCGGAATGTTAGCAGCACTGTTCTATCTGCGTGGTAATAAGTATGCGGATGAACTGAGAGAAGAACTTATTCGACAAATCCATCAACGCATAAACACAACGACAATTATCAGCAAAGAATTTCTCATCTATGCCTGTGAGGGAAAGTTCAGCCAGATGGTTAAGCACATCCTGATCAAGAGTCAGCAAAACAGAGATGTGACACAGGAAATCATGAAGATACGGGATGTCGGTCATACATCCGGAATTGATTTTCTTACAGGATTGTATTTTGGATTATTAAAGGGAGGAAATGAATAATGATTCATAATGTTATAAAACACAATGCTTATTTCGATTCCGTTACGCTCATGCTTTTTTCGAGCAAATTAAGCGGGATTGATGGTGTTTTGGAAGCTGCCGTCATGATGGGAACAGATCATAATAAAGAACTCATGAAAAGTTCAGGGATTTTGTCTGAAGAAATGGCAGGCAAGGTGACTGGCAATGACTTGGTCATCGGAATCAAAGCGGAGTCTCAGGAAGTCATCGATTTGGCAATAAAAACACTGGAAGAGCAGTTCGAAAACAAGAATAAGTCCAGTGAAGACAGCGGTAAAATCAAAGTAAAAACAATTGATGCAGCTGTCAAAAAGATGGAAGGATTGAACTTTGCGATCGTATCGCTGCCTGGAAGATTTGCGGCGGCAGAAACGATGAAGTGTTTAAAGAACGGCATGCATGTTTTATTGTTCTCTGATAACATTACCATCGAAGAAGAAAATGAACTTAAAGATTATGCCGTTGCGAATAATCTGCTGATGATGGGTCCGGACTGTGGTACGGCAATCATCAATGGCGTTGCCTTGGGCTTTGCGAATGTTGTTCGCAAAGGAAATATCGGCTTAGTCGCTGCTTCTGGAACCGGTTTACAAGAGGTAACGGTTATTATCGATAAATTGGGTGGTGGGATATCACAAGCGCTTGGAACCGGTGGGCGTGATTTGAAGAAGGATATCGGTGGAAAGATGATGTTATTAGCATTGGATGCATTGGCGAATGATCCTGAAACACAGGTAATCGGAATCGTATCAAAACCTCCCGCAAAAGAAGTGATGGTCAAGATTCTGGAAAAAGTCAAAACAATCTCCAAACCTGTGGTTGCCTGTTTCTTAGGTGGAGATCCGAGTCTGGTGGAAGGTACCGATACAGTGGCTGCTGAAACGATTGAAGAGGCAGCAAGTAAGTTGGTTGAACTATCCTTAGGCGGTCGCAAGACGGAGTTGTCGGCTTATTCAGAAGACCAACTCAATCAGCTCGTTGATGAGGAAGTATCAAAATTGAACTGTCAGAAATACTTGCGCGGATTATATACCGGAGGAACTTTAGCCTATGAAGGAATGCTGATTCTTGACAAAGAAGTCGGAAGCATTTATTCCAATATTGCAATCAATAAGGATTACAGTTTAGAAGATGTTGAAGTCAGTCAAGAGAACTCTGTATTGGATATGGGGGATGATTACTTTACTGACGGAATGCCTCATCCGATGATCGAGCCGAAACTGCGTTCTCAACGCATTGTCAAAGAAGCCGCCGATCCTCAAACAGCTGTCATTTTATTGGACTGTGTCTTGGGTTATGGAAGTCATCCAGATCCGGCAGGAGCAGTAGCTTCGGCAGTCAAACTAGCCAAAGCTAATCAGGGGAATCGTCACGTGTCCTATATCGCCTCTGTCTGTGGCACTGAGAAAGATCCGCAAGGATTATCAAATCAAGTTGAAAAATTAAAAGAAGCCGGGATTATTGTACTTCCGACCAATGCTCAGGCCGCTCAGTTAGCAGCTCGCATCTTGGCGAAACTTTAGGAGGGTAAGTATGTCTAAAGTAAATGAATTGTTCAATCAGTCATTAAAAGTAACCAACATTGGTTTAGAAACCTTCTATGAAACCATGATTGAACAAAAAGTATCGGCAGTGCATGTTGAATGGCGTCCGGTGGCGGGCGGTAACGCAAAACTTGCCGCTTTGGTAGCAAAGCTGAATACTCCGGAAATCGAAGAAGCAAATAAAAAAGCATTCGACATCATGAATAATGCAGAACCGGTTTTGACAGATATCAAATTTGCACACGAAGTTATTGAAGGAATGGATAAGTATACCATCGGTCATGCCGGACCTCCTATCGCTTGGCAAGATATGTGCGGTCCGCTTCAAGGAGCCATCTTGGGTGCGATCATGTATGAAGGATTAACCTCTAGTCTGGAAGAATCTGAGGAATTGGTTAAGAGCGGAAAAATTAAATTCAGAAGTAATCACAGTATGGGAGCTGTCGGTCCGATGACCGGCATGATCACCTATTCCATGCCTTTATGGGAAGTAACCAATACGTCATACGGAAACAAAGCATATTGTGCATTTAATGAAGGATTAGGGAAGGTTATGCGTTTTGGTGCAAACGGACCTGAAGTGATCGAGCGGCTGAAATGGTTGGAAAATTCACTGGGACCGGCCATGAAAAAAGCACTTGCTTTATCCGGACCGATATCGCTGAAGGTCATTGTCGCAAAAGCATTGGCCATGGGCGATGAAATGCACCAGCGCAATACCGGAGCCAGTTCGTTATTTGTTCGGGAAATTATGAAGTATTTGGTACAGGTTGTAGATGATAAGAATGAGTTACTGAAAATCACTGAATTCGTTACGGGAAATGATCAGTTCTTCCTCAATATCGCAATGGCCACAGGAAAAGCCATTTGTGATCCGGTTAAAAATATTCCCAACAGCACAGTCGTTACTACATTGAGCAGAAACGGTACAAACTTCGGAATCAAGATCAGCGCACTAGGTGAACAGTGGTTTGAAGCTCCGGTCAATCAGCCGAGAGGCTTATATTTCCCTGGATACTCAGAAGAGGATGCAAATCCAGACATCGGAGACAGTGCTATAGTTGAGACCTTCGGTATCGGAGGCTTCGCTATGGGTTCAGCTCCGGCAGTCGTTCGCTTTGTAGGGGCAAGCTCTGTGGATGAAGCAATTGCTTACTCAAAAGAGATGCAGGATATTTGTGTCGGTTTGAGTCCGCATTACATTATTCCGACAATGAACTTCGTAGGCACAGCGACGGCCATCGATGTTCGCAAAGTAGTTGAAACAGGCAGTACGCCTGTCATCAATACCGGTATGGCACATAAAAAACCGGGTATCGGTCAAGTGGGAGCCGGTATCGTACGTGCCCCATTGGAATGTTTCGTGAGAGCTCTGGAAGCATTTAGCGAAAATCTCCAACTGTAGAAGAACTCTAGACAGAGAAACACCACTATAAGGAGGAAAGCAAGTGGAAAAGAAGACATTTTGGCAAAGAGTTAAAGCTGCCGGCCCGGCAGCAGTAATCACCAGTGCCTTTATCGGCCCCGGCACGATTACAACATCAACACTGTCCGGCGTTAACTTCGGTTATGCATTATTATGGGCAGTTCTGTTTTCAGGGATTTCATTAATCATTATCATGAATATGGCATCGAGATTGGCTATCATCGGTAAAAAGAACATTGTTGATGCAGCCATAGAATTAGTTGATTCAAAAGCATGGAAAGTATTTGTAATGTTACTGATTGCTGTTGCAATCGGATTAACAGCTTTAGGCTTCGAAGCCGGAAATCTTATCGGCGCAACTGCAGGATTTGGAGATATCTTTGGTTTGCCCGTCTGGTTAGCGGCGTTAATCATGGGATTACTTTCTTTAGCAGCTGTTGTGTTTTCAACTCCGAAGATAATCGAAGTCGTAATGAAAACGTTTGTTGGTGTAATGGGGGTCATCTTCGTTATTACTGCGGTCGTTGCAAAACCAGATATTTTGGCAGTTTTACAAGGTTTTATTCCTTCAGTGCCTGATGGAGCATTAGTGAATACCGTTGCACTGATCGGGACAACGATTATTGCCATTAATCTTGTTTTTCACTCAATTGCAAGTGCAGATAAGTGGAATTCCGAAAAAGATTTGGAAGACTCATACTTCGATACAAAACTAAATGTCTCGCTTGGGGTTTTAATGACACTAGCATTAATTATAACAACGTCTGCGGTACTTTTTGGTTCAGGTACGGTAGTAAACAGTCCATTGGTATACTCCAAATCTCTTGAACCTGTTTTAGGTAGTTGGGCGCGTATCTTTGGTAGTACTGGTTTAGTGTTTGCGGGTCTTTCATCAGCGATTGCAACCCCATACATGACGGGTGTCATCTTTGGGCGTGTATTTAAATGGAACAAGCAAAATGATTTCCGTCCAAAACTTGTTGCCGCGATTGCAGTACTAATTGGTACAGGATTCGCTATGTTTGGCGCAAGACCTACACAGATCATCGTGTTTGCTCAGGCAACCAGTGGTGTATTCTTACCCTTTATCTCAATTTTGTTTGTTGTAGCTGCTAATAAGAACTTCCTAGGAAAATTTAAGAACAATTTAACTCAGAATTTACTAAGCGGATTATCAGTCGTAGTTACTTTTGGATTAGGTATGTGGACACTCTATAATGCTTTAAAAGCATTGATAGGATTCTGATAGATTTAAGAAAGTATCAAGACCGAAGCATTAAGCTTAAGCTTAATGCTTCGGCATTATGAGTTGATAATGTTCGTTTTAATTCAAAATCGGAGGAAATGATGGAGAAGCACAAGTTATTAAATTTGCCTCGACTCGAAGTATCGGATCAGCCACCTTACGATCCTTTACAAGCATTTGTTCGAGATAATCATATCGCAATAGAAGGTGCACCAAATGGTCCGTTGAGCGGACTGGTTTTTGCGGTTAAAGATGTTTTTATGGTATTGGGTAGTACATACGGGAATGGTCATCCGGATTGGCTCAAAACTCATGGCCCGGATTCATTCACGGCAAGTTCTATAATTAGATTGTTGGATGCAGGTGCTGATTTGGTTGGGAAGACAGTATGTGATGAGTTGTGTTTTAGTATTAGTGGTGAGAATTGGAACTATGGTTCCCCGATGAACCCACATGATATCCGCAGATTTACTGGAGGATCATCTGCTGGTTCTGGGGCAGCAACAGCTGGTGGATTAGTAGATTTTGCTACTGGCAGTGATTGCTTGGGTTCTGTTCGAGTACCGGCTGGATATAATGGGTTATTAGGTATGCGTCCTACCTATAAACGGATTCCAAATGACGGAGAAGCACCATACTGTGCTAGCATGGATGTAACTGGATACGTAGCCAAAGATCCTGATGTTTTTGTAAAAGTTTCTGAGGTTTTACTAGGATCTGATAAAAATAACGTTGAGTTTAAGCATCTATATATAGCAGATGATTGCTTTCAAGCTTTAGATGCAGAAATATATGAAGCATTGGAACCTGCTGTCAAACTTGCTGGATCAAAGCTTTCTCAAGTACACCATGTGACAGTAGCGCCTGAAGGTCTTGAAAAATGGATCAACGTTTTTCGATTGGTACAAGGATATGAGGTTTGGGAAAGTTACGGTGGTTGGATTAGAAAATATCGACCTCATTTATCTCGAGGTCCTAAGGAACGACTGCAATGGGCATCAACGATAACCCGTAATCAGTATCTCGAAGCCCTAGAAGAAAAGCAAAAAATCGAGAATTACTTTCGTACATTTCTTCCGGAAGATGCAATACTGTGTTTGCCTACAACAGCATCGGTTGCACCGCTACGAACAACGACACTTGAAGAGATCAACCGTACGCGTGCAATCTCAACGAATTTTTTGTGTATTTCACCTTTGACATCAACACCGCAGGTCTGTGTACCATTAGTAATTTTTGATGATGTTCCATTGAGTATGACATTGATTAGTTCTAAAGATACCGACTTGGCTTTAGCAAAGTTTGCGGCGAGATTAGTTAGTGAATTCTGTGCAAAGGATGGAATCTGATTGAGATAGAGAGAGGATAAGGAATATGAACATTCCATTGAATATCGGGATGTGGCTTGTAGCTTCATTACCCATTATCGTTTTACTAGTATTAATGGTTGGTTTCCAGTGGGGGGCAACCAAAGCAGCACCAATCGGGTTTGCAATTGCATTGATTTCAGGTTTACTATTTTATAAGGCAGACTTAGCACTCGTTCTTTTTGAAAGTCTAAAAGGAATGTGGAGTACATTGGTAGTGCTGATCGTCGTTTGGCCGGCAATACTTCTTTTTGAAGTAGTCAGCGAAGCAAAAGCATTCATCGTTTTTAGAAATGGTTTACAGAAGTATACACCTAACGAACTTGTTCAGGTTATTGCTTTGGGATGGGTATTTATGAGCTTTCTTCAGGGGATCACCGGTTTCGGTGTTCCGGTTGCTGTGGGTGCTCCGTTATTGGTAGGTATTGGTGTGACACCGATCTGGGCAGTACTGATCCCGTTAATCGGTCACGCATGGGCAAATACCTTTGGAACTTTGGCCGTTGCTTGGGATTCGTTAGTGCTTCAAACCAATTTAGCTGCTGATCCGGCATTATTGTTACAAACGGCTTTATGGGCTGCGACTTTTATTTGGGTATGGAACTTCATTACCGGTATTGCTATTAGCTGGATATACGGTAAGAAGGAAGGGTTAATTCGTGGATTACCGGTCGTTATCGTGATATCGTTAATTCAGGGAGGGGGCCAATTGCTTCTAAGTCAAGTGAATCAGACACTAGCGGCATTTATCCCGGCAGTTTTATCTCTGGTTGCCATTTTATTGATAGGCAGAACCAAATTGTATGGAACCCCATGGCGTATTGAGAACAGCAAAGTCATGAATCGTAAGAATGGCGATTTGGCTCAGGATTATCCTAAAAATATGTCCATGCATCAGGCGTTCCTGCCTTATTACGTCCTGACGTTTATTACATTGTTTGTATTATTGATTCAGCCGATCAAGCAGTTTTTAGGACAAATCAAATTTGGATTTGCTTTCCCTGAGACAATGACAGGATACGGATATATCAATGCTGCAACAGCTTCATTCTCTCCCTTTTCTCCACTGACACATGCTGGCATGTTCTTGTTGGTTTCATCCTTAATCGGCTATTTGTTCTTTAAAAAGAATGGCTGGATTGGAAGAGATGGGGGTAAAGCTGTCATTCGTCGGTCATTGCAGAAAACACTGCCCTCGGCACTTGCTGTGCTAGGGTTCATACTTATGTCCCGTATGATGGGTGGTACCGGTCAAACGGTTATCCTGGCGCAAGGTTTTGCAGCAACTTTCGGAAAAAGTTATGCTATCTTAGCCCCGGTCGTAGGTATGTTGGGAGCATTTATGACAAGTTCAAATATGGCTTCCAATATCCTCTTTGGAGAGTTCCAATTAACGACCGCAAGACTGCTCTCACTAAACGTAGCAGCAATCTTGGGTGCTCAAACTGCAGGTGGAGCTATAGGAAATACCATTTGTCCGGGAAATGTCATTCTTGGGACTACAACGGCAGGAATTCTCGGTCAGGAAGGCGTTGTTTTGAAAAAGGTACTACCTATTACTGTAACAGCAGCCGTCATCGTAGGAGCGATATTATTTATTACACAGGTTTTGTAATTAACTGAACGATAGAATATGATCATGTTCGAATTACGACGGAATTGATCGGATTTGGTTTGATCGCACTGGTAATCTTCTATCAACTGTTAAGAATCAAGAAGAAAGAATCACTTGTAACAGTTTAAAAAAGACTCGCTGATGCAAGCCTTCTAAAACCCTCTTGTCTGCCCCCGAAAGGGGGCATTTTTATTTTCAATATACTCATCGATCCCTGGTCCTTTGAGTGTTCTCAATCGCCAAATCCCGTAAACATAACTTAGAATCAGAACGCCTACTGTTACCGGCAACCCCATGATTGTATTTGCCCACACAAGGGCATCAACATTGTCGGACAGAAACAATGTGACCTGAATGATTGTCCGGATCAGAAAGAAAACCGACCACATGATTGTGACTTCACGATAGGCAGGCTTGACATCTTTTCGCCAAAACCAACTCAATGTCCACCCTCGTGTCAAATGACTTGCATAAGCGGCCAACGGCTTATCCATGATGATTGTTATCAAAGAAAGGAAAAGGATAAATGCATTGGTAATGATTCCCGGTAAGAAATAGTTGGTCGCATTATCCGCAAGATAGGCGAACAATCCGGCTATGATGATTCCTGCCATTCCGGTCAGTGCGTAAACACCTGTTTGCTTGCGTACAAGTCGGTATGTGCCAAAAAGAACGGATAACATGATAGCGGCAAAGATCGCATAAGTGATGCCATAGCTAGAGTTAATGATAATGAAAACAAATGGCGGTATGATTGCATCCAGCGTCTTACCACTAAAGACAGACATCAACTCTTCAAGTATTTCTTTGCTCTTGCTCATATTAAAGACTTTTTGCGGGCACCGAGAAAGAAGGTAAGCCAGTCATTCTTGCTGGTCAGAAAAGCATACAGAACATAGACAGCTCCGGTGAAAAACCCTAATATCATCATGGCAATGATCCACAAGACGGCGATCAGTAAGTTACTTTCCCGAAAGTAAATCCACATCGAAAACAATACGAAGCCGGTATATAAATCGACCAGTGAGACGATTCCCCAAGGGTTCGCTAAAATGAGAGTGCCATCCGCCCCAAAGTCGCCGACCGTAAATCCGTAGACCAATGCTGCTGTCATAGCCAATATCCCTATTACAGCGATAACTTTCCCGATTTTCATAGTGATCCTCCATTTAAATTGTATGCAATTTAATTAATCTTATTGTACATCTTCTCAAGTAGATTTGCATCAACTTAGCACTTTCTAAGGTGAATTATGAAAAAGGGCTGATTAGATCAACCCTTATTTCTTATAATGCCTGTTGTAAAATATCTTTCAACTCATCAAAAGTGAGATCGATCGGATTTCCTTTCATGCTGCTTGCATTCATGGATTTCTTAATGATCTCATCGAAATGCCCTTCAGTGACCCCAAAATGACTCAAAGGTGCTACATCCAAATGTTTACATAAATCTTCTAACCAAGCAACTCCATCCAACGCACCTGCGTATGGATTTTCGGTCAGTATTTTGGCTACATCCTCATAGCGTTTGACTGCCGGATTATCCGGATCCCTAAGGTTGAGAACCTCAATATTCTTGCGGGTGACAAACGGCAACAAACGGGCACATACCACCCCATGCGGTATAGGGAACATTCCTCCCAATACACCAGCAAAACCATGGACAGCGCCTAATTTCGCATTAGCCAGGGCAATCCCACCAAACAGACTGACAATGGCCATATCCTCACGGGCATCGATGTCCTCGCCATGATCATAGGCAACTTTTAGGGAGCGAGCAGCTCGTGCAAGGCCTTCTTTGGCAAAGGCATCGGTGATGGGATTGGCCATTTTGGATACGTAAGGTTCCAATACTTGGGTCAATGCATCCAACCCGGTACTTGCGGTGACATCTTTAGGCACGCTTACCGTAAGCATCGGATCAAGCAGAACAACATCCGGCAACATGTACGGACTGCGAATGCTCACCTTCACTTTGTGAGCAGCCGATAAAATTGTTGCATTTTTGGTAGCTTCCGCTCCGGTACCTGATGTCGTAGGAACAGCAATAAACGGCAGTGATTTCTTGCTTACCGGCACACCGTTTCCGATAACTTCCAAATAGTCCATTAAATCATTAGTATTGGTCATTAACGCTGCTATTGTCTTTCCGCTGTCCAACACACTGCCCCCACCGATCGCAACCACAACTTCACAGTTATTTTCGCGCGATACGGCGAGAATTTCATTGATCGATTCAACGCTGGGCTCACCTTTGACATTGACCGGTGTTACTTCGCATCCGGCTTCTCTCATCAGTTGTATGGCTTTACTTGTGTCTTCAGATGCCAGACGTCCCACCACTAAAACGCGTTGCCCAAAAGATTTTGTCAGTTTCCCTATTTGGTTGAGACCGTTGCGTTCAACGATGATCCGGCTGGCCGTCATAAATTCAAACTTCATGATCAGACCTCCTGTTTTCTTCATTATAACGCAAAAAACCGGGCAAGATACGATATTGCTTAAAAGATTGAACCTATGCTCGATATAAGTGTATAATGATAAAAAAGTCAGGAGGTTTCGTATGGCCAGTCGAACGTTTATTATGTTAAAACCTGATGCACTTGAAAAGAATCTTGAAAGCGATATTCTTACATTCTTTAAAGAATATGGGATTGAGGTCGTACGGTGGGCGACGGTGACAGTGGATGAACCTTTAATCATGAATCATTATCAAGAGGTCATCGAACGATTGAATCTGCCGGATTTCCCACAACGTATCCGTGATTATTTTGTCGGGAAAACGGTTCGTATTTTTGAGTTAGAATCAAAAGAGAACAATGTTGTTGCCAAAGTAAGGGAATTGATTGGGGCAACGGATCCTTCGAAAGCAGCGAAAGAAACCATTCGAGGAAAGTACAGCAATGACTCCATGGATCTGGCTAAGCAAGAGCAACGTCTGGTTCACAATCTGATCCATGCCTCGGACAGTGATGAGAGTGCTACATTTGAGATTGCATTATGGTTTAACGAAAAATAGCCCGCAGGCTATTTTTTTGGTGTCAGTTCACCAAAGTTTATTTTGCAATCCAACGTAAAAGCATTTGTCCCGGTAACGAGATGTTTCGCATCTTTGTAATCCCGATATGCAATATTACCTCCGACAGAACCGGTAGCTGTTTATAACGAGTCTGTTGCGATCTTGAATGCAATCTTCCCGAAAGACAAGACGATTTTCTTAATGTGTCAATCCGGAGCCCGCGTGGTATGGATGATGCAAATTTTGGAAGCCAACGGTTATGACATGAGCAAAATCTACAACGTAGGTGGAGTCGGTCAATACACGGCTGCTAAATACGCAAAAATGCTCACCGACACGGCTGAGTTCCGCGTCAATGCTGTTTACTCCTTAGAAGGTGTAACCAGAAAGTAATAATGACTTAAGCGTATCCGTGAGGATGCGCTTTTTTTATACTTTCAATCATGATACAATTTCACCCAGAGGAACGAATATGAGAGACGTAATCATCATCGGTGGCGGACCGGCTGGAGCGACACTGGCCAGGCTGATCGGGAAAGAACTTAATACAGTCATTATTGATAAGAAAAACAGGGACGAGAAGATAACAACATTTAAAAAGCCGTGCGGCGGACTGATTGCCCCGGATGCTCAGCGGTCTCTGGCTCGTTTTCAGCTTCAGATTCCCAATGAAGTATTAGCGAATCCGCAAATATTCGCTGTGAAGACGATGGATTTGCAAACCGACATCACAATGCATTATCAGCGCTTCTATCTTAATGTCAACCGGCACCGCTTTGACAGTTGGCTGTTATCACTTGTAAAAGATGCGGACGTCATCGAAGATGCCCGTGTTACGAAAATAGAACGGATAACGGATCGCTGCAAAGTGTATTACGTAAAAGACGGAGTTGAGTACACGGAAGAAGGCCGGCTCTTGGTCGGAGCCGATGGGGCAGACTCCATCGTTCGAAAGACATTCTTTTCAAAAAAAATCCGTCAGTACATGGCCATCCAACAGGTATTTTTCGCTCAACAAGCAAAACCGATGTACGCCTCCTATTTCGATCACACCCTGACCGACAGCTATGGCTGGGGATTAAGCAAAGATGGACACTGGATTTTTGGAGCTGCTTTACCCTTGAGAGAGAGCAGAATAAGTTTTGATGAGCTGAAGAAGCGAACTGAGTTTGAAGGACTTGATCGTAACGCTCCACTGTATACTGAAGCATGCCTGGTCAATTCACCTAAATCGATTCACGAGATTGAGTGTGGTAACAAAGGCATATACCTGATAGGTGAAGCGGCGGGCTTTATCAGTCCCAGTTCCCTTGAAGGTATCAGTTATGCCATGGATAGTGCTTTGGCATTGGCCAGGGCATTTAAAACCAATAATGTAAGTAAACACTATGTAAAGTTCAGTCGGAGATTAAAATTAAAAATTTTCCTGAAACAGATAAAAAGTATCGTACTTTATACACCTTTTTTAAGAAAATGGGTTATGATTAGTAAAATAGATTCCATTGATTTAGTGGAGTAGGGGAGAAAACATGGAAATCGCAACATCAGCAACAACGATTATTAATGCATTATTGGTTATTCTAGTAGTTGGGTTTGGCGTCTATGGTTATTTTCGGGGATTGTTTAAACAAGGCATCGACCTTGTTTCCATCCTGATTGTTGGTTGGTTATCTTCTGTACTGGGCACCCTTTTCGCGAAAAACGTAAATCTCGTTACGGATCTTAAAGTAAGTGAAGTGACAATTATTGCCAATGTGATCAGAACTATGGTCAATCAGGTGTTGTGGAGCATCCTGCTTTTTATTGTATTGTTTATCCTTGTAGGAATTGCTCGAATCTTTGTTTTCAGACATATCAAAACACCATGGAAGAAAAATATCGATCGGATCGGCGGTGTCGCTCTTTCCGTGATGATTCCACTGATCATCGGTGTGATGTTGGTATCCGTTTTGTCATTGCCTGTATTTGCCAACGGTAAAGATATCATCTCAGCTTCATTGCTTTCACCGTTATCACCGATTGGCGATAGTATTTCTGAGTCGATCACACGTTCGGTTGATCCCGATGGACTTTTACAGAAGATTAGTGCCGGTGAAGAGCTAAATGAAGAAGATACGCAGTCGCTGATTGATATCCTTATTCGCATGGGCATACCACAGGAAATCGCAACGATTTTAGCCAAGGCATATACCGGAGCTGAAATAACCCAAGAAGATACAAATAAAGTCAAAAACTGGATCATTTCTCAAGGATACACGGAAGAAGATATCCGCAACATGATGCGGGAAGTCGGACTTAGTGAAGAAGAGATCGATGAGATTCTAAAAGATTATCGCAAGTAAGGTCTTCGGACCTTTTTTAGTCGAATTATTTGATTTTTTAACGTTCATCCACCATAATTCAACTAGAGGTGACCGCCATGGCTTATTCACTGCAACATCCGGAGATTTTTGAAATTCTGGACTCAAAAACCAGTAAGCTTTACTATGGTTGCGATCAGGACTGGTATACCACCAAGTGGCAGCGTGTATCCGGATGCGGACCCACCGTTGCAACCAACATGGTGCTTTACATATTTAAAAAGAAGTTTTCAACTCGTGCGGAATATGTCGAACTCATGAAGGATGTCCGCAAATACGTAACACCGACGATTGGCGGAGTCAATCGGACCAGCATGTTTTATCGTGGGTTGGCACGCTGCTTTTCAAACAATAAATATAACATGGAATACAGGTATCTCAATGTGCCCAGAAAGGCGCAAAGGCCAACCTTTGATCAGATTACCGAATTTATCAACTTCGCACTGAAAAATGACCGCCCGATCGCATTTCTTAATCTGCACAACGGGAAGGTCGTAAATCTGGAATCGTGGCATTGGACGCTGATCGTAGAAAGTTTTTTGGACAAAGACAGTAGTCATACCATCGTGACTATATTGGATAACGGTGAAAAGAAAACCATCGATTTAAAGCAGTGGTATGACAACACGGCAAACGATGGCGGTTTTGTATATTTTGCAAATGCGAACTGATTATCGGCTGTAAACGATCTGACCGTTTACCATCGTTTTCAATACATAAACATCTTTAAGTTCGTTATGTGCGATGGTAAATATATCATCAGACAGAACAATCAAATCCGCAAAGTGTCCGGCTACCAGCCGGCCCTTTTTATTCTCCTCAAAACTTGCATAAGCACCTTCCCACGTATAGTTATCCACAGCTGTGAAAATATCTACTTTTTCCTTAGGATTAAATCCATGGATGGGGAAACCCTGCAAATCCTGTCGGTTTACGGCACAGTGGATTCCTTCAAAAACATTGAAATTTTCCACTGGCGCATCACTTCCGTAGCTGACATGAATTTTAAGATCTTCCATGGTTTTAAATGCATAACTGCTATGAGCCAATTCTTTGCCCACCCGATCTTCCACGATATGCAAATCTGCATGCAGGAAAATGGGTTGAACCAGTGCCAGAACATCCAATGACTTCATTCGATTCAGAATTTCATGATCAGTGATCTGACAGTGAATGATCCCGTGTCGCAATGATCTGGCCTCGACCTTTGCATAAGCGTTTAAAACATTCACCATTGCCTGATCACCGATCGCATGAGCCACGACTTGCATTTTACCTTCGGATGCCACGGATACAAATGCATCGATTTGCTCAGGCGTCATACAAGCAATGCCTTTAGTGGTCGGATCGTCCGCGTATGCCTGCTTCAGTAAGGCTGTACGTGCTCCTAAAGAACCGTCGGTAAATATTTTGAGGGGTCCGTAACGCAAGAAATCATTAACTACGGGAATCCCTGACCGGATTCTTTCTTTGAGTAATTCCGGTGAATGATAGCAAATCTGATGATTGATTCGAATGGTGGGCTGTTTAGAAACGTAATCGATATAAGCCTGCTCAATGATTGAAGAATTGTCGTCACCGATGTGCAAATCATTGGTTGATACTGAGGTGATTCCGTGGGCATTGGCAACTTTCGCGATCTGCTCAATTTGATTCTCAACATCAGAGATTGTCAGCTTTGGCTTAAGGCATTCAAGCAACTCGATGGCATTCTCCGAAAATAGCCCATTGGGTTTACCGTCATCCCCCACTAAAATCTCACCGCCCTCAACACTGAATGCTTCACGGATATTGGCCATCTCAAGTGCCTTGCTGTTGCATACGGCCACATGACCGCAGGCCCGACCCAATACGATCGGAAAGTCAGAGGATATCTTATCCAAATCATCTTTGGTCAACATTCGCTTTTCATCGGTGAACTGATTCTGATTCCATCCCCGTCCCCATAGATATCCTTTATGATTAGGATGATCATGCAAAAAGTCTCTTCCCTTTTGAATCACTTCGGATATAGAGGTGCTTCCGTAAACATTGACCGAATTCATCGTGACACCGTGATAATAGAAATGCAAATGACTGTCATTGAATCCGGGAATTACTGTCGAATCCATTAAGTCGATAATATCGGTACCGTCTTCATACAAAGACAAAATTTGCTCGCTTGAACCGCTCTTCTTAATCAGACCATCTTCAATCAAAAGTGCCTCACAAAACTTCTTTTCACCTTGATATATTTTTCCGCTGTGTAATATCGTTCTCATATGTTCACTCCTAATGTTCATAGTATAACACAAAGAAAAACTCCCTGTTCGGGAGTTAATCTAGTTTAAAGTGAATGTTGTCGATGCACTGCTTGAAGTATAATCAATCAAACTTGTTTCTGCAAGAACGGTGTAAATTCCTTTGGTTGACACCTTGTTGGTCGAGTAGGTATAGACTGCCCGACCGTCACTTCCCGTGGTCAATGTCGTTGTCGATACTTTGGTCTTTCCGGTTGGCGGAGTAATGGTTACTTTGACACTTGCGCCAGCAACCGGAAGGTCATTTTCATCCACCACCATGACTGTGATCGTAACTTTTTCACCGACAGTGTATACGGCTTTATTGGTCATTACGGAAGTATAGGTTTCTTTTACTACCGGAGGCTGAACCTGAGAAAGGAAAGATTGGATCAAGCCATATCCGTAAGCCCAGTCACGTCCGACGGTACCCAGATCAAGAACATAATATTGAAGTAATGCGCGGATCTCAGATACAGTTTTTCCAGGTAATGCTTCAAGCATCAATGCTAAGTGACCGCTGACATGAGGAGCAGCCATGGATGTTCCGCTCATCGTTGCAAATCCATTATTCAAGTAGGTACTTTTAACAGAAACCCCCGGTGCTGCGACTTCAACCGCCGGTCCGGTTGATGAGAATGAGGCACGATTGTTGTTGATATCGGTAGCCGCAACCGCAATAACTGACTCATACTTGGCCGGATAACCGACATTGTCCTGACTGATGACCCGTCTGCCGCTATTACCGGCGGAAGCGACCACCAAAATACCTGCGCTGTATGCAGCATCAACGGCTGTATGCAAAGCAGGAGAGTCTGATGATGTTCCTAAGCTCATGTTGATGATATCCAGTTGCTCACTGATCGCAAAATCAATACCCTCGATGATATCAGACAGATACCCGCTGCCCGAACTGTCAAGTACCTTGATGGCATAAAGCAGAGCACCGGGCGCAACACCGATCACCCCTAATCCATTATCAAGTGCAGCTACCGTACCGGCCACATGCGTTCCATGACCGTGATCATCATAATAGCTCGTTGCACTGTCAACGAAATTCGCACCTCCGACGATAATCAAATCGTCATGCAGGGCAATACCGGTATCGATGATACCGACTTTGATTCCGGCTCCGGTATACCCCGCTGCCCAAGCTTTAGGGGCTTCTACTCTTGCGATACCCCACTCGATCGTATCGTCATTGATTGTAAAGACCGATTCAGATTCAATCGACATGACGTTGGGATTCTTTGAGAGTGCATATATCGCACGCTCAGACAGCATAAGCTTAACGATCGGGAAATTCTTGTATGATTTTTCAATATTGGCGCCAAGACTGTGAATCAACGAGTGATCGACAGAATGTCTGAAGACGATGATGACCGACTGCGATTGCGTCGATGTTGCCCGTACAGGAATCGGGGCTAGGAGCAAACATGCCAAAACGATAGCCCAGATATTGAGAATGCGAAGCTTTTTCATGATTTACCTCTTTGGGTTGGTTACCCTCAATATCACATGCTACATCTATACTTATATTCTATTCCTGTTTTAAATGTTATTCAATAAAAAAGGAGACGGCAATCTCCTAAATCGTATACTGATAATTCCTCCGAATCGTGACCTCTCCGCTGTTTAACGTGACGGTCGAACCATCGCTCTTAACCGCAATGCATGCCCCGTTTTCATCAATGTCCTTGATGACCGCCAGATAACTCTCATGATTTACGGTCACGGTGACCGGCACATGAAGGATATTGCTGTATTGCTTATAACGCTTGATCAGATAGGGATGATTGAGGTGTTTGTACCAATAGTCAAAGCGGTTGAGAAAGGCGATGATCAGCTCGTTGCGCGAATTCTTTCTCTCCGCGAAATCTTCAATGCTGCCCGCAATGTCCGTCAGAGACTCATCAAAGTTCTGTTTAAACACATTTAAACCGACACCGACAACCATCGTTTCAATATTACCGGAATGAATATCGACCCCGGCTTCACAAAGGATTCCGCCGATTTTCTTCTGTTCGATCATCAGATCATTGACCCACTTGATCCCCGGCTTTACGCTAAACGCCAACTCAATGGCTTCCGCACAGGCAACGGCGGTCGCTGTCGTGATTTTCAGTGCCTGATTGACCGGAAGGTTGGGTGTCAGAAATAAGGATAAATAGATACCCTTGCCCTTTTCTGAATGGAAAATTCGTCCGTTACGTCCTTTACCCTTGGTTTGCTCATCCGCAATCAGCACATATCCTTCTTTGATGGAATGTTGGATGGCTTTAATATCATCATTGGTCGAGCCGGTCGTTTCTTTAACTTTTACACAATGGTAAAAAGATGTGACATTTTTTCGGATATAACTTTCTCCTAAAACATCACAGTCATTGATACGGTAACCGACTTTCGGATGTGACTCAATGTCCACACCTTGTTTTCGCAGCTGATTGATCGCCTTATTGACGGCTGTACGTGATACATTGAGCACCTTTGCCAAGGTTTCCCCAGAGACAAAAGTGTTTTTCGCTTCAATCAACGCAGACTTAATTTTCTCTTTCAGCATAATTCCTCAGTACATTGTAAACCATGTTTACTCCACAAGTTTACAATAAAAACAGTGAAAATTCAAAGAAATCGGGCCGGATCAAGATGAAAGCGATTACACGCTCACTAAAACCGTCATTTCACAGTAATTTCACACAAACAATATTTACTTTGATATTCAAAGTGGTTATACTTGCCCATATGCTCAAAACAGGCATGTGGAGGTAAGTGAATGTTTGAAGAAATTAAAAAAGTATTAGTTGACGCTATCAATGTGGACGAAGCATTGGTTACACCTGGCGCAAAATTAAAAGAAGATTTGGGAATCGACTCCTTATCGGCCGTTGAACTGGCACTTGAACTGGAATCTGCCTTTGATGTTCGGATCGAAGATGCCGAACTCGTCAAATTGATTACCGTACAAGATATCGTTGATACGGTCAGCGCGAAAAAAGCGGCTTAAAGCCAGGGGTTGCCTTGGCTTTTTTCAAAGGAGTACTATGAAAATTGAAAATATCGAACAGATCATCAAGCTATTCGAGCGATCCACCGTTTCAAAGATGGAAATTGAATCCGGTGATCTGAAAATAAAACTGGAAAAAGAAGTCGGCGAAATAAGTGTGGCACCACGGGTGATACCGACCGCATCACCGTTGGCAGATAAAAGTGATGCAGTTTCGGGCACGCTGGTCAAAGCACCGTTGGTCGGAACGTTTTACGGTGCAGCAAATCCGCAATCAGCCCCTTTTGTTAACGTTGGTGACAAGGTAACAGCCGGAACCGTTCTTTGTTTAGTTGAAGCCATGAAAGTCATGAATGAAATCAAAGCACCGATCGATGGCGTCGTTTTGGAAGTCCTTGGGAAAAACGGTGAGATGGTTGCCTATGATCAGCCTCTGATCCGCTTGGGAGAAGCCCTGTGATTAAGAAAATCCTCATTGCCAACCGAGGTGAAATCGCCGTACGGATCATCCGTACCTGCAAGGATATGGGGATTGAAACCGTAGCGGTCTACTCTACGGCGGATGCGGATGCTTTGCATGTGCAGTTAGCCGATGAAGCCGTCTGTATCGGAGCACCATCTGCCAAAGAAAGCTATCTCAACACCAATAATGTGCTGAGTGCCGCTTTACTGACCGGATGCGACGCAGTACATCCGGGATTTGGCTTTCTTTCCGAAAATGCCGCCTTTGCCCGTCTGGTTGAGGATTGCGGGTTGATTTTCATCGGACCCAACAGCGATGTTATTGAACTGATGGGTAATAAAATCAATGCACGCAAGAAAATGATCGAAGCCGGAGTCCCGGTGATTCCCGGGTCTGACGGTGAAATTGAAAGTATTGAAGAAGGCATCGTTATCGCAAAAAAGATTGGATATCCGATCATGATCAAAGCCGCAGCCGGCGGTGGCGGACGCGGGATACGGATCGTCCATGATGATGCTCAGTTTCGTGCGGTATTTGATACTTTGCGACAAGAAGCGAAAAATAACTTTGGGGATAACACGGTATATATCGAAAAAATGTTCAGTGATCCCAAGCATATCGAAGTTCAGATACTGGCGGATAAGCATGGAAAGGTTCTTCACTTATTCGAACGCGACTGCTCGTTTCAGCGACGTCATCAGAAAGTGATCGAAGAAGCTCCGTGCCATATTCTGACATTACAACAGCGACAGAAAATCTGCGAAGATGCCGTCCGTGTCGCTCAGGCGGTCGGTTATGACAGTGTCGGCACTGTTGAGTTTCTCTTTGATGAACATAAGAATCACTATTTCATGGAAATGAATACCCGTATCCAAGTCGAACATCCGATTACCGAGATGTTAACGGGGATCGATCTGATTCGGCATATGATCCGCTGTGCGGATCAGATACCTTTACCCCTTGAACAAAAAGACATCATCATCCGCGGTCATGCGATTGAATGTCGGATCAATGCGGAAGACATGCGAAGAGACTTCGCGCCCAGTGGCGGGAAAATCGAGTTCTACCATCCTCCGGGAGGGAAAGATGTGCGTATCGATTCGGCGATTTATAACGGATACGTCATACCGCCGTTTTATGATTCGATGATCCTCAAACTCATTGCTTACGGAGATTCCCGGTTGGCTGCCATTAAAAAGATGCGCAGCGCTCTGGAAGAACTCATTATCGACGGAGTTACGACGAATATTGAATTTCATTATATGATCCTGCATCACAGTACGTTTATTGACGGAAAATATACGACCGGTTTTGCGGCAGAGTGGATAAAGGAGTTGAAAGAACGTGAATCAGCTATTTAAAAAACGTAAAGAACAGCTCGGCTTTTTTCAAAGCCTTTTATCAAAACCGAAAAATGTGAGTCAACCCCGTGAATTCAATGAATCTGCCATCATGGTGTGTGACCATTGCGGTGGGGCAAGCAGTAAAAAGGATATAGCGAACAACCTTTTTGTCTGTCCGTCCTGTAATTACCATAGCAAACTGACCCCGGATCAACGTCTTTATCAGCTGATTGATGCCAGTAGTTTCAGAGAGACCAATCGCAAAATGAGCAGTACAGCCATCGCTCATTTCCCGGGATATCTGTCGAAGTATAACAAAAATGTCGAAGCTTCGGGCAATCTGGAAGCCGTGGTATGCGGTGTTGCCTCAATCGAAGGAATTAAGGTTGCGATCGCCATTTTGGACTCTCATTTTATGATGGGATCGATGGGTTCGGTGGTCGGTGAGAAAGTCACCCGATTGATTGAACTGGCGGACAGAAAAAACTTACCTTTGATCATCTTCTCGGCATCCGGAGGTGCCCGTATGCAG
This sequence comes from Erysipelotrichaceae bacterium UBA2227, assembly GCA_002348095.1. GTDB lineage: Bacteria > Bacillota_I > Bacilli_A > Erysipelotrichales > Erysipelotrichaceae > UBA2227. Next base: position 29,141 of record DDYT01000014.1, read on the forward strand.
GAAGGAATCAACTCTTTAATGCAAATGGCCAAAACCAGTGCAGCCCTGGCGCTCTTTAGCGAGCATGGCGGACTGTATATTTCAGTACTCACCCATCCGACGACCGGCGGGGTATCCGCCAGTTTTGCGATGCTGGGAGACATTATCCTGGCTGAGCCCGGAGCGCTGATCGGCTTTGCGGGAAGACGTGTCATTGAGAAAACGATGAATGAGAAACTGCCTGATTATTTCCAGACAGCTGAGTTTATGCGGGAAAAAGGATTTGTGGATCGCATCGTTGCCCGCAAGCATTTGCGAGGTACACTGATATCCTTGCTTCAACTGCACAAGGAGGTGTCGGTATGAGCCAACTGACCGCTTGGGACCGCATATGTATTGCACGCAGTCAGAACCGTCCGAAAAGCAAAGATTTATTACCTAAGATCTTCGATGAAATCATCGAATTGTCCGGCGATCGCTGTTTTGGCGATGATGCGGCTTTGATCGGTGCGATCGGCCGTTTTGAAGGAATGCCGGTCACGATTTTGGCCCAGAGCAAGGGACGCGATCTACAGGAGAATCTAGCCTGTAATTTTGGGATGATGAATCCGGAAGGATATCGAAAGGCAATGAGATTGGCCAAACAAGCCGAGAAGTTCCGTCGCCCGATCATCACGATCATCGACACTGCCGGAGCATTCCCGGGCAAAGGGGCGGAGGAGCGCGGTCAGGCCGAGGCCATCGCATCGAGTCTGAAAATGTTTGCGACTTTGCAGACGCCGGTGATTGCCATCGTTCTGTCAGAGGGGGGCAGCGGCGGAGCTTTAGCGCTCAGTGTCGCTGATCGGATTTATATGATGGAAAATGCCGTGTATTCGATTCTGTCTTGTGAAGGGTTTGCCAGTATTTTGTGGAAAGATGAGACACGGGCAAAAGAAGCTGCGGAACTGATGGAATGCACGGCGATGGACTTAGCTAAAAAGGGGATCATCGATGGGATCATCATGGAGCCCGAGGGCGGTTTTGATCATCATAGTGATGAAGTTTACGGTCAGATACGATCGATCATTCGACGGGAACTGGCCACATTAACGAAAATACGCGTGAAGAATCTGGTGCAACAGCGCTATGAGAAGTTTCGCGCCATGGGAAATATATGAATGACAATGTAAAAATCAAAGGCATGGGATATGCCGCGGCACAACGCCGCATCAACAACCACGATTTCACCTGGCTGGATACCAGCGATGAATGGATCACTTCGCGCACCGGCATCAACAGCCGTTATGTGACCGAAACCGAAAACACCTCCGATTTGGCTCTTCGTGCGGCTTTGTCTGCCATTGAAGATGCCAAAATCGATAAGCACGAGATCGATACGATCATCGTTGCAACGTTTACTCCGGACATGCAGACGCCCAGTGTCGCTTCGATTTTACAGGCAAAACTGGGACTTAATGACTGCCCGGTCATGGCTTTTGATCTCAATTCGGCATGTACCGGGTTTGTGATGGCCTTTCAGACAGTCAGTGCCTTTATTCAGACCGGTCGGACAAAAACTGCTCTGATTGTCGGTGCGGAAACATTGAGTAAGGTAATGAACTGGAATGACCGATCGACTTGTGTGCTATTTGGGGATGGGGCAGGAGCCTTTATCTGCACTCAATATGCATCCAAGGAGTCGATGGCACATTTCGCTAACAGTCGTGGTGATTTGGAAGATGTGCTGAGTGCAGAGGGGTTGCAGATTCAGGATATCTCCAATGCAAGGCCATTAACCGGCGGGACTTTAAAAATGCAGGGTCAGGCGGTGTTCCGTTTTGCGATCGATGCGATCAGTGACGGAATCCGGCAGGTCATCGAGCAATCAAAATGGTCGTTGGATGAGGTCGATTATATCATTCCTCATCAAGCGAACATGCGCATCATTGCCCATGTCGCATCGAAGATGAAAATACCGCAGGAGAAGTTCATTATTAATTTGGAAAGATTTGGGAATACTTCCGCCGCATCGATTCCGATTGCGATGGCAGAAGCAAAAGCAAATGGTATACTAAAAGAGGGACACAGAGTCATTATGGTTGGCTTTGGGGCCGGATTAACCTGGGCCGCATCCACGGCAGTGTTATAAAGGAGCCGCTATGTTACTGAATGAAATACTAAAGATAAAATATCCGATCGTTCAAGGAGCGATGGCTAATATTGCGACGGCTGAATTTGCAGCTGCCGTGTCCAATGCCGGAGCTTTGGGCGTGATAGCGACTGGGGCGATGAATCCCGAGCAGGTAGAAGCTGCCGTCATTCGCTGTCGCAGTCTGACCGAAAAACCTTTTGGGGTCAATGTCATGATGATGAATCATCACAGTCCCGAAATTTTTGAAGTGTTATACCGTCTGAAACCGGCGGTGGTTACCACGGGAGCAGGCAATCCCGGTCCGTATATGGAAAAACTCAAGGAAGCCGGCATCTTTGTGATTCCGGTTGTTCCGACCGTATCCTTGGCCAAGCGCATGCAACAGGCCGGTGCGGATATGGTCATCGTTGAAGGAACCGAAGCTGGCGGTCATGTCGGCGAAATGACGACGATGGCCTTGGTCCCTCAGGCGGTCGATGCTTTGGATATCCCGGTCATTGCGGCCGGAGGAATCGGGGACGGACGCGGATTTGCCTCCGCACTGATGCTTGGGGCCATCGGCGTTCAGATGGGCACCTTGCTTTTGGCAAGTGAGGAATGTCCGATTCATGAAAACTATAAAAACGCCGTGATCAAGGCGAAGGACAGCGATACGGTCGTGACCGGTCGCAGTGTTTCCGCACCGGTGAGGATCATGCGTAATCCGATGTCTCAAGAGTACTTGCGGTTGGAAAAAGAAGGGGCTTCCCGCGATGAGTTGGAAAAACTGACGTTAGGATCTTTGCGCAAAGCCGTGTTTGACGGGGATACGCGTAACGGTTCAGTCATGATGGGGCAGATTGCGGGCTTAGTCAAAGAAGTCCGGCCATTGAGTCAGATTTTTGAAGGAGTTATCTCAGAGGCGAAAGAGCAACTTCCGAAATTACAGGAAACGTTGGGTAAATTATGAAATCAGTACAATTAGGAAATCTTATGCTGGATGTTCCGATCATTCAGGGCGGCATGGGTATCGGCGTATCACTTGGTAATCTGGCCGGACATGTCATGAAAGAGGGCGGCATGGGCGTTATATCGGCGGCTCAGCCGGGGTATAACGATCCCAATTTTGCCAGACATCCTTTCGAATCAAACATTGCNNGCGAAGGGCAAAGGCTTGCTTGGGGTCAATATCATGGTAGCCGGTGAGCGTTATGATGAATATGCCAAAGCTATTGCGCAGTTGGATATCGATGCGATCATTTCCGGAGCGGGCTTACCTTTAAATCTGCCGGAGTTGGTTGAAGGGTCGAAAGCATTGATCGCACCAATCGTTTCCAGCGGGAAAGCAGCGATGCTTCTTTGTAAACGCTGGGTCAGCCGATATAACCGTCTGCCGGATTTCATTGTCATCGAAGGTCCGTTGGCCGGCGGTCATTTGGGCTTTTCGTGGGATCAGATTAGAAACCATCAGCTTCCTGAGTTAAAAGATATATTGGCGGAAGTAATTGAGCAAGTACAGGCTTTCGGTCAAAAGATACCGCTGTTTGCGGCGGGCGGCATATATACCGGCAAGGATATTGCGGATGTAATGAATCTTGGAGCGGATGGTGTGCAGATGGGAACGCGGTTTATCGCAACGCATGAGTGCGATGCTCATCAGAACTTTAAGCAGGTATTGCTGGATGCTAAGGAAGAAGATATCGATTATGTGATCAGTCCTTCCGGGTTTCCGGGCAGAGGGATTCAAAACACGTTTATTAAGAAGCTGATGGCGGAAGGTAAAATCGCTGTCCGTCGCTGTGTCAACTGTCTGAAACCGTGCAATCCGGCCAATACGCCGTATTGCATTACCGATGCTCTGATCGAGGCGGTCAAGGGCAATGTCAATGAAGGATTGTTATTTACCGGTTCCAACGGTTACCGGTTGGATAAGCTGGTGAGTGTTAGACAGCTGATGGATGAACTGACAGAA
>DDYT01000037.1 GCA_002348095.1 Erysipelotrichaceae bacterium UBA2227
CCCGTTTCCGGTGTGGCGATGGGTTTGATCGCGAAAGATGACAACTACGTGATCCTGACCGATATCCTTGGGATGGAAGATCACCTTGGTGATATGGATTTCAAGGTCACCGGCACCACCGAAGGCATCACAGCCCTGCAAATGGATATCAAAATTGAAGGACTGACTACGGAGATTTTACGCGAAGCTTTGGCTCAGGCGAAAATCGGCCGTATGCAGATCATGGAGAACATGATGGCCGTAATCAGTGAACCACGTAAGGAAGTCGGCAAATATGCACCGAAGATCCATCAGCTGAAGATTCCGACGGATAAGATCCGTGATGTCATCGGGGCCGGCGGTAAGATCATCAATCAGATCATTGCCGATTGCGATAACGTCAAAATCGATATCGAGGATGACGGCCGCGTCGTAATTTACCATCAGGATCTAGCTGCGATCCGTAAGGCCGCCGATATGATCGAAGCGATCGTCCGTGTAGCCAAAGTCGGTGAGATTTATGAAGGCAAAGTCGTTCGGGTCGAGAGTTTCGGAGCCTTTGTGGAGTTGTTCCCGGGTACCGACGGTCTGCTGCACGTTTCTAAGATTGCACATGAGCGCGTTGAAAACACTTCCGATGTACTGAAACTGGGCGATGTCGTCAAAGTCATGGTCACGGAGATCGATGAAAAAGGCAGAGTCAATGTTTCAAGAAAGGCATTGTTGCCTAAGCCGGAAGGATACGTTGAAAAACCTGATCGTCCCCGCGGCAATTTTGATAAAAACAAAAGAAAACCGAGAGAATAGATGATAAAGACTGAGAAATCAGTCTTTTTTCTGCAGATGATAAATGAACAATCGTTCATCAAATTATGATGGATGTTGCGATGGACATTAGCATAGAAACCATATGCCCGTTATGATAAAATACTAAGTGTAAAGAGAGGTCAACGCATGGATTTTTTAACATTAGCAAGAAATTATCAGAATCAGATGATCAAGGACTTACAGGAGCTCATTGCGATACCGTCACTCAGTGATGAAACAAAGGCAACACCTACGGCACCTTTCGGACCGAAAATCAGAGAAGCGCTGGATTGGATGCTCAACAAAGGTTCAGCAGACGGATTTGATACATTGGATGTCGATGGCTATGCCGGTGTGATCAGTTTGGGTCATCAGGCGGAAAGTCTGGGGATGTTGGGTCATTTGGATATCGTACCGATCGGAGAGGGCTGGAGTGTCGATCCTTTCGGCGGTCAGATCAAAGACGGATTTATTTTCGGCCGGGGAAGCGGCGATGATAAAGGTCCGACGATTGCAGCTTACTATGCTATGAAAATCATCAGGGATTTAAATATCGATCTTAACAAGAAACTCATGCTGATAGTCGGTTGCGATGAGGAAACCGGTATGCGCTGCATGAAACACTATATCGAAGTTGGCCCGATACCGGACATGGGTTTTGTTCCGGATGCTGAGTTTCCGGTCATCTACGGGGAAAAAGGCATCCTGGTGATGAAACTGTCGGGGAAAAAGCATACCGTCATAAAACAGATGCGCGCCGGAGAGCGGCCGAACATCGTATTGGGCAAGTGCAGTGTAGAGGTTTTCGGAAAACCGAAAGAAGATGAACTGCGTCTGTTCTGCCGAAGCCACCGTATCAAAGCTTCGTATAAATATCTGACCGATTCAACGATATATACGTTTGAAGGTAAATATTCGCATGCATCAACGCCGCAAAAAGGTCAGAATGCAGCCGTATATGCGCTCAATTTCGTTGCGGCTGCCTATCAGGATGAGGCGGCGGCGGATTTGAGCCGGTTGCTTTACAGTTATCACGGTACAGGACTGAACATAGAGTTTGACGGAGCGCACATGCGCAATCTGACAATGAATCTGGGGATCGTACACATCACAAATACGCAGTTTGATCTGACTCTGGATATCCGATATCCCAACGATGTGGATTTTGATTTTTGCAGAAAAAATATCGAGCAGACATTAAAAAATGATGCATCTTGGGTGTCTGCGTCTGTCATTGCTCACAAAGAGCCGTTGTTTGTCGATCCCAACTCCGAGCTGGTCAAAACCTTACATGACGTTTACCGTGAGGTCAGCGGTGATGATTTCACCCCGTTGAAAACGATGGGTGGGGGAACCTATGCCCGCACCTTACCGAATTTCGTTGCTTACGGCATGGCTTTCCCTTTGCGCAAACTGCCGGATTTTGCGGGGGATGCGCATCAGAAAGATGAAGCTATTGAGATCGAATCTCTAATCATGGCTACCGCCATATACGCCAAAGCGATTTATAAGTTAGCATATGAGAATGCGTAATAAACCTTGGGCATCGCCCTTTCTTGAGTCGATGCCTTCAACGGTCATCCAAAACCCTAAGCAGTATGCTTCTTTATGGAAACAAAAGCTCGGCTGTACTATACTGCATGTTGAAATCGGCAGCGGTAAAGGCGACTATTGGAACACGATGGCGCATATGTATCCGGATCATGGCTGGGTCGCGATTGAGAAAGACCGTAATGTAGCTGCGACAAGTGTTAAAAAGCACATCAATACATTGTTGCCGACGATGGTACTGATCAATCAGGATGCCAAAGATATAAGTGAATGGTTCACTGAGGGTGAGATCGATGTGCTGCATCTCAATTTTTCGGATCCCTGGCCCAAAAGAGGTCACAGCAAACGACGTTTGAGCCACAGTGATTTCTTGAAGGTTTACTTGCGTTTGCTTTCATTCACGGGCCAAGTTGTCATGAAAACGGACAATGCCGGGCTTTTTGAGTTTTCCTGCGAGGAATTCAGCCGTAACGGTTTCATACTTGCTCAGATGTCTGTTGACTTTCGCAGGACGGATCATCCGGAAGATGCCATTACCGAATATGAACAACGCTTTTTGGATTTAAATCAGCCGATTTATCGTGCCATCTGGAGGAAATATTTATGAATCATGAGTATCTGATGAAAACCCTGGCGGAATTATCGCAACTTTATGGGGTCAGCGGTCAGGAACAATATGTTTCCAGATATCTGAAATCAGAATATCTGAAGTTTACCGATGAAATTATCTATGACAACCTTGGAAGTATTTTTGCGGTGAAGCGAAGTAAGAAAGCCAATGCCAAGAAAGTCATGATCGCAGGTCATATGGATGAAGTCGGGTTCATCGTCAAAACCATAACCAAGACAGGCTGTCTGACATTGCATCCGATCGGCGGATGGTGGTCTCAGACCCTTTTGGGTCAGCGTGTGGCCGTCATAAACGGTCGCGGTCAGGTATTTAAAGGCACGATCGGTGCGATCCCGCCACACTTACTGACGGAAGCCGATCGCGCAAAGCCGATGGAAATCAAAAACATGCTGGTGGATATCGGTGCGAGAAATAAAGAAGAAGTTGAACAGCTCCATATCCGGCCGGGTGATATGATCGTGCTGGAAGGAGATTTTCAGGTGTTGGCCAATGGGAAGCGCTTGTTAGCCAAAGCTTTTGATAATCGTTACGGCTGTGCCCTGGGGCTTGCATTGCTCGATTCATTAAAAAATACGGAACTTGAAGTCGACTTGTATATCGGTGCGACCGTACAGGAGGAGGTAGGTCTGCGCGGTGCACAGACGGCAGCATCCATGATCCATCCGGATTTGGCCATCGTATTTGACTGCTCACCGGCAAATGATGCTTCCGGTGATGAAACAGCCTTTGGCCAGTTGGGAAAGGGGCTGCTGATTCGATTTGTCGATGCCAACTACCTGCCCAATCGGTGTTTGCTCGATGCACTGATCGATGTATGTACTGAACAGTCCCTGCCATATCAGTATTATGTGTCGATGGGCGGTACGGATGCCGGAGCCATCCATAAAAGTGCCGAAGGTGTGCCGACTTTGACCATGTGCATCTGTGCCCGAAACATTCATACCAACAGTTCGATTATCGATACGGATGATTTAGACACTGCTTTTAAAAGTGCATTGGCTTTGGTCAGCGGGTTGAATGATGAGCGGATTTCTGCTATGATTTGCTGTAATCAGTAGTAAGCGGAGGTGAGCGGATGCGAAAATATCTGATCGTTCTTATCGTATTTTTAAGCGGATGCTCAATATCCGGGGTTTCAATGACCCAGCAGGTCGAATCAAGTGTATCATTTGTGAATTCACTGCCGGCCGTTGAGCTGCGCAATCAGAACTCACCTTTTTACAGTTATTATTTACCACGCAACATCGGCAAACGAAGTGCAAATCAGTTTTCTGCGACACTGGTCAGCCATGAGCAAGAGATGATTTTGAGCCTTGATGTGGCTTCAATCATCATGAATCGATATTATCGGGTGCAGTTAGGCGGTCAGCTGAGAAAACTTTACGGCACACAAAAGGCATTGCTTGTAAAGAACGGTTCGTTTAAAGATCCGTTGGGCGTATTGAATGATTATAGAATTGTCATCTTGCCGCTAACCGATGATTTGGTTATGGTATATGCCCAGAGCAACCAGTTTTTGGTGAGTTCCATACTGCCTAAATCGAAAATCCAACCTGTACTGACCGATATGATGATTATTTTGCGCAGCGCAAAAGCAAAATCCAACGATATCGTCAATCTGTTCTCTAACAAGGTAGTCGTTGATTATAACCGGATCTCCCGTGAATTATTGGAGTTCATCGCACCGGAATCCGGAACGATTGTCGATATGCTAAAACTGATCACCGGAGACTTCAATTTTGACGAAACGCTTCCCGATGATTACTACGATGATGACATTTTTGAAATACCGATTGAAAAGCCAAAGGAAGAAGGCGATGAGAATGTTGATGGAATCGAATAAGATTTGTGTTGTCCGGGTATATATGAATCCGGCATTTGACAGAGTCATGATGATCCGGTTTAGTGAATCGGCAGTCAGTCGCATCAAAACAAGTTCAGAGGCCGTACTGATGTTTGATACTAATGACCATCCGGTCGCCGTCAACTTGCTGCACGCTCCTTTTGAAGGCAGAGGATATATGCCTTTGGATAAGAAACTGAAGCAGTACATCAGACAAAGACTGACAGAAATCGGTGTTGAAATTGAAATAGATGAACGGTCATACTTCGTATGCGGCAAGATCACTGACATTAAGCAGCATCCTCACGGAGATCACTTGCATGTTTGCAAAGTCGATATCGGAAGCGAGCAGATTGACGTCGTATGCGGTGCAAAAAATGCAAAGAATCACATGCTGACGGTCGTGGCATTACCCAATGCGGTACTGCCGAATGGTCTTTTGATTGAAGAAGGGACTGTGGCCGGGATTCGATCACAAGGGATGTTATGTTCACTTTTGGAAATCACCGGCGGAAAAAAGCCGGTTCGGGGATTGATTGAGTTGCCGAGTGATACCGTGTGCGGGTCTGCAATAGACATCGCCGGTCTGGGAGAAACATTATGCTGAAAAAACTGATGTCGCTGTTTTTCGAAGAAGAAGAAATCGTTGAAGAGGAAACACAGGAAGTCGAAGTTAAAACAGTTAGGAAGACGGAAGTAAAAAAGACTGAGCCAGTCAAGTTGGAGCCTAAGGTTGCGGATGATATAAAACCTTCCGAAAAACCGGCAGTCAAAGAAGATTTGCAGGTAAGAAAAGAGAAAGAGTTTGTCGACATCAAAGCCGACGCTGTTGAGGCTGCACAATATAAACCAGCCATTAAAAAAATCGATATCGATGAAGAAAAAGATATCGAGGTCAAGCCGATCCGAAGACCGCTCAAACCGGAACCCAAACCGTATGAATTTTCTGAGGTGATCAGTCCGATGTTTGGCCGTTCGGAGAAAGAACAGCCGGTCAAAACGGTCATTCAATCGATGCCGGTCGAAGAAAGTAAAAGTGTCTTAGGTACGATCATCAGTCCGATTTACGGTGTCACCAAAGGCAAAAACCGTCCTGTGGAAGTAAAACAGTCCGTTGAAATTGAACATCTGACGTTGGAGCAAATGCTGGGCGTTGAAAAAAGCGAGAATTTTATGCAGGACAGTTTCGATTTGATCGTCGAACAGGATCAGCCGTTGGCGAAGGAGAAACCAAAAACACTGATCAGCCTGTTTGAGGAAGAAGAGGATAACGGATGATATTTCTTATTGGGATCAAAGGTGCAGGCATGGCTGCTTTGGCATGCATGCTGCATGATATCGGTGAAACGGTCAGTGGCAGCGATATAGAAAAGCACATTTTTACGGAAGATGAACTGCATCGGCGCAACATTTGCATCTATACTTTTGGCAGCCATAAAATAGAGGATTTTTCTACGGTCGTCATCGGCAATGCCTTTTCGGATGACTTTCCTGAGGTGCGCCAGGCAAGAACGAACAAAACCCTGACGATTTTGCGGTATCATGAGTTCTTGGGAAAACTGATGGAAAACTATCGATCGGTAGCGATTGCCGGCAGTCACGGAAAAACGACGACGACCAACATGGTTTCGACGATGCTGGGGCAGTTCTTTGATACCGGACACTTAATCGGTGACGGGGATGGCTTGCTGAACAAGACCGACCGATATCTGGTGGTGGAAGCCTGTGAGTACCGTCGGCACTTTCTGGCCTACAAACCGCAGATTGCCGTAATTACCAATGTAGATATCGATCATGTCGATTATTTCAAGGATGAAGCGGATTATGCTTCGGCCTTCGAGCAGTTTTCTGCAAATGTCAGTGAAGTATGCATCGTATTTGGTGATGATCCCCGTTCAAGAAACCTGAATCTGTCATCGCGGGCAATGTTTTACGGAATCGACGAAGGTAATGATGTATTGGCTGCCAACATTACGGAGACGGTCACATCGACATCGTTCGATGTTTCGATTGCCGGAGTTTTTTACGGCCGTTTTGACTTGCCGTTTGTAGGTACCCATATGTTATATAACAGCCTGGCCGCGATCACGATCGGATATCTCGAAGGTCTGACGGCAGCACAGTGCAATCAGGGACTATCATTATTCAAAGGAGCGAAGCGTCGTTTCGTGATTTCTCAGGTCAAGGACAGCATATTCATTGATGATTACGCCCATCATCCGAC
>DDYT01000050.1:0-3297 GCA_002348095.1 Erysipelotrichaceae bacterium UBA2227
ATGATGTCGCATCGGCGTAGATAATAGAGGTTCAGTATTTCACTTCGTTTCATTGAGAATCTCTTCCCCGCGCTTCTTGAAGTGTTCCAGCGCTTCCTTCAGATCGGCAAGCATGGTGGTTTCGGGTATGCGGTTTTCATTGTTGATGATCGAAGCTGTCCAGCCGATATACTGCCAGGCAAGAGCTTCCGTGTTTGAACATTCCGCGAAGAAGTTGCGTTCGGGTTCTTGTTGTGGTTCATCAATGCGTTTAAGAATTGTGAAATTACATCCTTCTCTGACGCACTGCCAAACCTGATAACTAAACACGTTGCTTTTACATCCTTGCCTTGCCATCATCAGCTTGCTTCCGCATCGCGGGCATTTGTAGTTATCTTCTTCCATGTTTCTTCCTCCTTTTCTTAAGCAACTGTTTGATTGCTTCCCGGTACTCACTTTGATCGGGAACTTCTGTGAAACTTACAGCATACTCGTCAAGCTTCCTTTGCTTGTAAGCTGCGATTTGTTGATCCCGCCATTCTTGAGGCGTCATTTTGTATTCTATCTGATCACTCATAACTTGCTACAAGCCCATAACCAGGCTAGAAATACGCCGAGTGTGTATAACGTAGGCACTACCCACCATTTCAATCGGTAACCTTTCATGTGTTATTCCTCCTTCTGTATTTGTTAAACTACTTCTAATTTTCTTTATGTTCTTCTTGTAATACACTAGTTATAAAAAAAATATTCTCGACACGTGTACGCAAAACAGAAGCTATTTTGAGTAATGTTTCCCCACTGGGGTTGCGTCCTTTTTCAATGCTTATTAGCGCTTGTCGAGAAATCCCGATCCTTTTTGCAAGCTCAGTTTGGGTCAACTTTTTCTTTTTTCTGAGCTCAGCTACTTTATTTTCCAAGTTATTTACCTCCTTGTAGTTTTTATAATACATTATTATTATTCGGAATGTGTCAATAGCGCAATACATAATATTTATTGAAATTTTGTATTTTTTGATTTACAATAGTTTTAGGAGGTGTAAAACATGAACATCACTCGTCTTGGAGCAAAGGTCCACGAGCTGAGGGGGAAGCGATCGTTGCGAGAATTTGCGCAAATACTCGGTATAAGTCATTCGTATTTAGATTGCATTGAAAAAGGTTACGATTATAGAACAGGTAAGCAGGTTCGCATTTCAGCGGATGTAATAAATAAAATCGCCATCGGCGCTAAAGCTGACTCAACGGAGTTGTACAGATTGCATTTATTGGATTCAGAAGAGCAAATTTCCACACTGGACGCTCAACTTGATTTTGCGCACGTTAAAATAGATCCGGATCCTATGGATGACTTAATCATCGATATAGAACGTTTTCTAAAGAATAAAACAGAAGATGAAAAAATAAGATTGATAGAAGAGATAAAAGCTTATATTGATTTTTTAACGTATAAAAAATAATTGTGGGAGGGAAACACAATGGAAGATACTTTGCTTATGGAATTAAAAGCTACAAACGGCGTACTTTTTGTTTATGAAGATCGTGTCGTTATTTCAAGAAAAACATTTACAGGATTTATGATGCAAGGGCTTGCGGGTGATAGGACATTATATTTTACAGACGTCCAGTCGGTAGAATATCGAAAACCTACGATGCTCGCGAATGGCTACATGCAATTTATTATTGCTGGGACCCCTTACACCAATAGCCGCCCCGGATTACTTGCCTCTAGCAAACAGAGCGCAGAAGACCCAAACACATTAATCCTACGAGCTTTTAACAAGAACACCCCGATCGAAGCAGAGAAAGCTCACAAAATCATCTTGTCTCGGCTAAACCATTTTAGGGCACAAAGAAATTCTTCTGCCGGCGTATCGTCAGCTGATGAACTAAGAAAATACAAGAGCTTACTGGACGAAGGGATTATTTCACGGGAAGAGTTTGAACTTAAGAAGCAGAAATTGCTAGGATAGGTGATCACTCATGGCAGTTCTTAAAGACACCAACGGCACCTACTTCATCCAGGTCAGCTACCGGGACAATCAAGGCAACGTCAAGTCGAAAAAGAAAAGAGGCTTCCGTACCAAACGGGAAGCCATCAACTACGAGGTAACGCTGCGTTCACAGATCAATCCCAGTGCCGATGCTTCCATGACGTATGGCGACCTTTTCGAAGCGTACCTGCAGAAGAATGCAGCTACAGCTAATAATGAGACGATCACGGAGAAAAGAGCCCTGGCAAAGAACTTTTGGGGAGCTTTATTCGATCGTAAAGTGAAAGACATCAAGAGTAGAGATTATCTGCAGGTATGGAACGCTATTACAGCTACGGACTATGCCCGGCTGTACAAGAACAAAGTCATCGCCATATTGAAGTCTGTCAGCCGCTTCGGATATACCTACTATGATTTTCCGGATGCTGCTAAAAGTCTCAGCTTATTGCAAAAGACTACGGAAGATGTTAAAGACTTCAAGGTTTGGACTCCCCAACAGTTCACTCAGTTCATTCAACAAGTGGAAAGCCCCATCATGATTGCTTACTTTACCTTCCTATTCCGCACGGGAGCTCGCAGATCCGAAGCGCTGGGACTGCTAAAGAGCGATATACAGGGCAATAAGGTAACAATCAATAAATCTATCAAACACTTTGTTAATGGCCCTCTACCTCTCAAGAACGCGTCCAGCGTGCGTACTATTGCGATGGACAGTGAACTGCTATCGGTATTGCAACCATTACTGCAGCGCGAAGGTAAATACTTGTTCGGCGATCATGCGACACTGGCCATCTCAACCATTCAGCGTGAGTTTAAAAGAGCCATCGAAGCTTCCGGAGTTCCTGAGATTCGATTGCATGATTTACGTCACTCGCACGCTTCATTCTTGATATCAAAGAATGTTAATATCGTGGCCGTCTCCAAGCGATTGGGACACGAAGACATCAACACCACATTGAGTATTTACACTCATTTGATGAAAGAATCCGAGGATTATTTGCTTGAAATACTAGAAAAATCATAAATGTAATGCCAATGTAGTGCCAGTCAAAATAAAAACCCACTGTTTAGTGGGTATTTTTATTGATGGAGCGGATGATGGGAATCGAACCCACGTAGTCAGCTTGGAAGGCTGAAGTTCTACCATTGAACTACATCCGCGATTTGGTGACCCGTAAAGGACTCGAACCTTCGACCCACTGATTAAAAGTCAGTTGCTCTACCACCTGAGCTAACGGGTCACTTATTTGGCTGGGGTACATGGATTCGAACCATGGAGATGTCAGAGTCAAAGTCTGATGCCTTACCGCTTGGCTATACCCCA
>DDYT01000050.1:3352-21136 GCA_002348095.1 Erysipelotrichaceae bacterium UBA2227
GACCCTCTGCTTGTAAGGCAGACGCTCTCCCAACTGAGCTAAACCTCCCTATTCACCGTAGTGCTTAAATAATATACCATATACCCACTTGCTTAGTCAATAATAAATGCAACTTTTATGGACCGGTGACAAGAGTGCCAAATACATCAAAAATTGGGTTTTTGGATATAGTTTTTTATGCTATACTGAATTGAGTCGGAGGAAAAAATATGCTGAAAGTCTTCAATTCTCATGCAATATCAAGAAATCAACGATTTACGAAAGCTATGCTTTGGGGAATCCCGACTGCATTGCTTCTTGGGGTAGGATATGGCATTTTCAGTCTGATATCTCCTTTTGAGTTTTCAATCGTATATATCGGTGTGGGTTACCTCATTGGTTATGTAGTCAAATCCAAAGGGAGAGGCGTTCATTTACGATTCTCAATATTAGCAGCTATATTAGCGATAATCGCAATACTAATCGGTGATGTTCTCACATTTTTCGGACCAGAGGCTTTTGAATCAGTAAGCAACATCATATATAGTTTTTCAACAACATTGATGTTCTGGTTATCTGTTGATTTCGGAACGATACTCGGTTTACTATTTAGGGTAGCTGGTATTTATTTTGCATTCACAAATTCCAGGATCGTTTAACATGGCTCAGTTCAGGAATACATGGATTGATATCCGTCTCGATCATATAACATCAAATTTAAATCTAATTAGAAATGCTTCAGAGAAAGCAATTTTTGCAGTAATCAAAGCGAATGCTTATGGTCATGGAGATGTGGAAGTTGCCCGACATCTTGAGAAACTTAATGTCTCCTACCTATGTGTTTCTTCTCTGGATGAAGCCGTCCACTTAAGAAAACACGGTATCGAAACCCCCGTCATAATTCTGGGTTATTGTGAAACCGAACACCTCCATATTGCCGGCGAAAATAAGATAACTTGTATAATACCTTCAAAGGAATGGTTACTTAATGCGTTATCATCTTATACTTCTCTGCAAAATCTGGTTTTTCACATTAAAATAGACAGCGGAATGAATCGTGTTGGAATCAAAAATATTGAAGAATACAAAGAGGTTCTACAGTTAGCAAAAAACCATCAACTTAATCTCGAAGGAGTATGCACTCATTTATCAAGCAGTAATATGAGTGATCAGATTCTAACTGATAAACAGCTTGAGACTTTCAAGAAATTTCTTGAATCATCAGACTCAGGTTTCCGTTGGATTCATGTTGCTAACTCTGACGCTGCAGTTACAGTAAGCAAACAAGATGGAGTGAGCAATGCGGTTCGATGCGGTATTTCAATGTACGGATACTCAACATTTAATCAAGAACTGCAGCCCGTTTTATCTTTGCATTGCGGTATAAATCAGATAAAAAAACTATATCCAGGAGATAAAGTTAGTTATTCCGCAACGTATACGGCAAGTAAAGAAGAAACAATTGCCATTATCCCAATAGGGTATGCCGATGGTCTTGATCGAAAGTTACAGGGTTTTCATTTCTCGATTAAAGGACATCCTTGCGAAGTCATCGGTCGAGTGTGCATGGACCTTATAATCATACGCGTACCGGTTGATACAAAACTCACGGATGTTGTCGAAATCATAGGCTATCATAGAAATGCAGCGGATATGGCAAAGCATCTTGATACGATTCCATACGAGATACTAACTTCTCTTAGCCCTCGAATCACCCGCAGATATTGGCAAAACAATGATTTGATAAAGAGTATCAACGAAAGATTTGACTAAAAAACCTCCATTGGAGGTTTTTTCTATTCCCATTCAATAGTTGAAGGTGGCTTTGACGTAATATCGTACACGATGCGATTTACGCCTTTCACTTCATTGACGATTCGTGATGATACAACTTCGAGAACCTGGTAAGGTATTCTTGCAAAATCAGCTGTCATCCCATCAATGGATGTCACAGCACGGATGCCTACAGTATAATCGTAAGTTCGCTGATCTCCCATGACACCCACGGATCTAAGATTAGTCAGTACAGTAAAATATTGCCAAATACTGCCACGTAACCCTGCCTTTTCAATCTCTTGATGCAAGATAGCATCACTTTCCTGTACGATCTTAATTTTCTCTTCGGTAACATCACCGATGATCCTGATAGCTAATCCTGGTCCCGGGAAAGGTTGGCGTTGAACGATTTCATCAGGGAGTCCCAAACGTTTTCCAACTTCCCTAACCTCATCTTTGAAAAGGCTCTTCAAAGGTTCGATTAGTTTGAATCGCATATCCTCCGGAAGCCCACCGACATTATGGTGGGATTTAATGGTTTGGGCGGTTTTTGTGCCTGATTCGATTATATCCGTGTACAATGTTCCTTGCGCCAGCCAATGGATGTTACTCAGTTTGCTGGATTCAGTGTCAAATATATAGATAAACTCTTTGCCAATGCATTTACGTTTTTCTTCCGGGGATGATATACCCGCCAATTTTGAGAGAAAGTGATGTTGTGCATCAATCTTTATAAGATTCATGTGGTACTTTTCTTTAAATACCTTGACGACCCATTCAGCTTCATTTTTGCGTAGTAGTCCATGATCGACAAACATGCAGGTGAGTTTGTCTCCAATCGCTTTATGGAGGAGAGCTGCTACAACAGCGCTGTCAACCCCACCGGACAATGCACATAATACCTCTTGATCGCCGACGGTTTGTTGAATTTCTTTTATTTGTTCATCAATATACGCCGTCATATTCCAGTTAGCTTCAACTTGGCATACGCCAAAAACAAAATTGTGTAAAATTTCTTGCCCATAGGTAGAATGCCGGACTTCCGGGTGAAATTGCACACCGAACAATTTCCTGTCAGGATTCCCAAAAGCAGCAACTGCACAGGAAGGTGAAGTTGCATATACATCAAACCCACTCGGAAGTGATGTTACGCTATCCCCGTGTGACATCCATACTTGCATTTCTGTGGGTAAAACCTGAAATATACTATTCTCTTTCTCGATTTTAATAATTGCTTTCCCATATTCGCGATGGTTACTTGGAGATACTTTCCCACTTAAGTTATATGCAATCAATTGCATGCCGTAACATATACCAAATACAGGCAATCCCATGGAAAGGATTTCAGGATCTAATTTATAGGAATCTTCATCATAAACTGAGTTTGGTCCTCCGGAAAGAATGATCCCTTTGATGCCTTCAATATTACTGAGTTGTCTTGCGGTGATGTCATGGTGGCGCAGTTCGCTATAAACCCCCATCTCGCGGATTCTACGGGCAATAAGCTGGTTGTACTGGCTGCCGTAGTCCAGAACGATAATTTTATCTACCACGATAGTTCGGTGCCTCCTTGACGTTATCTACATCATGCGGGTGTGATTCTTTTAACCCTGCATTGGTTATTTTCATAAACTTTGCATAATCTTTCATATCTTTAATCGTTCTGCATCCGCAATATCCCATTCCTGAGCGTAATCCCCCCAGCATTTGGTAAAGAACCTCGCTGATGGAACCTTTGAAGGGTACCGTGGCTTCTATCCCTTCAGGCACGAGTTTTTTGAGCTCTTTTTGTCCACCTTGGAAGTAACGGTCACTTGATCCTCGTTGCATGGCTTTCAATGAACCCATACCGACATAGCTTTTCACCTTACGGTTATTGATTTCAACGATTTCACCAGGTGTTTCTTCACATCCCGCCAGTAAACCTCCCAGCATGACGCAGTCTGCACCGGCGGCTAATGCTTTTGAAATGTCCCCGGAGATTTTAATACCACCGTCAGCGATGATCCCCACACCATATTGCTTGGCCACTTGATAAACGTCATTGATCGCGGTCAGTTGGGGCACCCCTACACCGGCAACGACGCGTGTGGTGCAGATTGATCCGGGTCCCACTCCGACTTTTATACATGTGGCTCCTGCATAGATCAGATCGATCGCAGCTTGGGCGGTAACGATATTTCCTCCTACAATATCCAGTTCGGGATAAAGTTGTTTTACTTTACGTACAGTTTCAATTACCCCGGCGGAGTGTCCGTGTGCACTGTCGACAGCCAAAATATCAACTCCGGCTTCAACCAATGCCATGACCCTATCGATCGTTGTGTTTGATACTCCGACAGCTGCACCGACACGAAGTTTACCGAACTCATCCAGGCATGCATCCGGATGATTTTCTGTGATTGGTGTCGCTTTAACGCGACGGACCATATCCGCTTGCTCTTGTACCGTGAGATTTTTATGGATGAATCCAAGTCCTCCGGCCAAAGCCATGGCTCGCGCCATCGACTCTTCAGTTACAGTATCCATTGCTGCGGAGATAATAGGTATGTTCAGAGATATTTTACCGGTGAGTTGAGTCTTTAACGTAACATCGGCGGGAACCACTTGTGAGAATGCTGGTATTAACAGGCAGTCGTCAAAAGTGTACCCTTCTTTTTGAATTTTTCCGTTCATGTTGTCCATGGTATTTTCCTCCTTAAGTGATGATATCGGTTACGGCGTTGATCACTTGCTGCGTATGAACATCGATCAGTCCGAGATCGGTCAGTTTAATCTCCGGGATGACCGGTAATGATATAAATGATAACATGAGAAATGGGTTAAATGTTTTGTTTTTCAAGAAGTAACCTGCTTTTGTATGTAAATCTTCCATTTGATGAATGAGCTCAGACAAAGGCTGATTGGTCATCAGTCCGGCTATTTCAAGTTTCAAGTGCGAAAGGATTTTTCCGTCATTTGCAATGACATAACCACCATCGTTTTTTCGGACCTGTTCAATCGCCATGATGATATCAAAGTCATTGGTTCCAATTGCAATGATATTGTGTGAGTCGTGAGCCACCGTCGTAGCAATAGCCCCGCCTGTCAAACCGAATCCCTTAACAGCACAGACGCCGATATTTCCGGTTCGGTGATGTCGTTCGATGACGATCAGTTTTGTTTGGTCTTTTTCAATACTTGGCATAAACTGATCAAAGATATTTTTGTCTGCTATTTCAATATGGCACGGGGTAATCACTCCTCCCGGGATGATTTTGATCATTTTCAGAGCATTGTGTTTACCCATAAGCAATTGTATATCGGAAACTTGATATTCTGCACAGTTTACCGAGTATTTTACTTTATCAGGCGTTGGGATTAGAATGCCTGATTTTGGATAGTGTGGTTTTCCTTTCGAAGCAACGATTCGTCCGTTTTGGTATACTTCATCTGCCTGAATGTGATTAAGGTCATCAAACAGAAAGAAGTCGGCGTCATATCCCGGGGCAATTGCACCTTTATTATCCTGCCTGTAATGTCTGGCCGGGTTGAGGGTAGCCATGGTTATAGCTAACACAGGGTCGAGGCCAAATTGAATCGCACGGTTGACTGTATGATCGACACCTCCGACTTTGGCGATGTCATCCGGATGAATATCATCCGTACAGAAGCATATTTGGTGTGCATTGCTTTGGCTGACTATCGGAAGAAGTTCCTGTAAGTTCTTAATGACACTTCCTTCACGGATGAACACAGTAATCCCCCGTCGCAGTCTTTCAATCATCAATGGGGCGTCCGCACATTCATGATCATTTCTTATCTGCAGAGAGGCATACAAGTCCATGTCCCTCGGGGTTAGGATACTGCCATGTCCGTCAATGATCCGTCGGTTTTGCTGTGCGTCGGTAATTTTCTGTAACATGTCCGGCTGATGTCTGACGGCTTCGAGGTCCATGACTTCTGCCAAGCCCAAAACTCTGGGATGGTTATAAAAAGGGGCGATATCCGTAGAGTTCAGTATGGCGCCGGCGTGCTCAAGTTGGGTAGCCGGGACACATGAGGGCAACATGATCCGAATGTCAAGATCACATTGATCAGCACAGTCCAGCATGTACTGGATTCCGCTTTGGCCGCACACATTGGCAATTTCGTGCGGGTCTGAAATAACACAGCCGATTCCCCGTGGCAGGAAAAGGTCGTTAATTACCATAGGTGTAAGCATGGTAGATTCGATATGAATATGAGCATCCGTGAGTAAAGGTGCGGCGTATTTGCCCTGTCCGTCGATGACCGCTTCGGCATCCAAACAGTCAAATCCCAGAATCTTCCCTTGATCAATAACAAGGTTTCCCGGATGAACCTCCCTGGTCAAGGTGTTAACGATGTTTATGTTTTGTATACAAAGTTCCGGTCGGATCAATCCGGTGTGGATATCCCGGATTCGTTTTAATCGATCGAATTTTTCCATGGTACCTCCTTTGCATAAAGAAACGGAAAGTCTGCACTTTCCGTCAATGTATCCTTCTTATTTTCATCACTAAATGCGAATCCTGCTTCCATGGCGAAAATTCCGCCATTTACGGTTTTGTACGAGCAGTTCATGTTGTTAAAGGATAAACTTACCATCCAAAACCTCCGTTATAACAAAAAACTCCCGTCCGTCGACGGAAGTAGCAAAAAACACGCTTCTTCCATCGTAGTCCAATCATTTACGGTGATCGGGTAGAGACTCTTGCGCCTTATTCGCAAGGATATACGGTGTTTTAGTTTGGGATTATTCTAACACACTCGTCCTTGCTTGTCGACCATGTTTTAACTTTCTTTACTTGAACAATCACTAAAAATAGGGTTTAATGGATTAGGTAACCCGCTGGGGTAAAGGTGATCTATGAAGAATATTCAGTTATTTGTTTTTGATATCGACGGCACGCTGATTCAGCATAAGTCCAATCAGGTATCCGATGCAACACATCAGGCAATTACTCAACTAAAGCAGGCAGGTAAGGATGTACTTATTGCGACCGGTCGGGCTTTTTACTTTATTCCGCAGACAGTCAGAGAGGCAGTGTCACCGGATTACTATGTCTGTATCAATGGGCAGTGCCTGTTGGATAAAAACGGTCAGATCCTTAAACGCTATAATCTTGATCAAGATGAGGTTATTGACCTGACACGATGGTGCATAAGAAACAATATCGCGGTCGGCTTAAAAATGGCAAACGCCGTGGAAGTATACTATGACTTCCAAGAATTCGCAACGACCTACGTAAAGGGTCAAGATTACAAGAAAATCCTTCGCGATTGTACGGGCGAAGATGTCAGCGAAAGCAAAGAAATTCCAATGGGGATGTTTTTGATCGGTAACGACGAACTTATTTTAAGTATTAAAAACAACTTCAAAACTTTATCAATCACTCGCAGTTATGAACATGCCTTTGATGTGTTCGCCAAAGGGGATGGAAAATCCAGAGCTATCGAGCATGTCATGGAAAATCTGAACATCGGATGGGAGAATGTCATGGTTTTTGGTGATGGCGAAAATGATATAGACATGATTCAAAAGGCACAGATCGGTGTGGTCATGGGAAATGCGCAAACTGAGGTTCAGTCTCATGGCGACTTTGTGACAAAAGACGTCAGCGAGGATGGGATCGTATTTGCTTTGAAACATTTCAATATACTGTAAAAAGAGAATGCTTCCCGGCATTCTCTTTTACTCCACATAAATCATTTTCTTTGTCATACCGCCGTCGATCACGAGGTTCTGTCCGTTTATGAAACTGTTATCATCCGCAAGAAGATAATCAACAGCAGCTACGATATCTTTCGGATAGCCGACACGGTTGCTTAGGTGCTGGTGATGATCTGCGTCACGAAGGGGGATATCTCGGGTAGCGATCCATCCCGGCGATATACAATTGACTTGAATATTGTACGATTGAAGCGAGTTCGCCAAGGCATGGGTCAGTGATACCAGCCCGCCTTTGCACATGGCATAAACCTCACCGTCAGGTTCACTCATGAGTGCACGGGTGGAAGCGATGTTGATGATTCTTCCATAATCATCATTATGAGCCGTTCTTCGTTTAACCCATTCCCGGCTCATCAAAAGCGGGGTACGAAGCATCAAACCATATCCTTCCTCGATATCCTGATTTGACAGCTCGGTCAAGGGTTTGGTCATTCCTTTCCCGGCATTGTTTATAATGGCATCCACAACCAAACGGTACTCATCGATTTTATTAAAAGTATCAGTAACCCCCTGTGCAAACCGTAAATCCGCTTTGATAAACATGCATCGGCCTTCAAACTGTCTGCATAATGTCTCAGCAGCAATTTCATCGATATCTACGACAATGATGAAGTTTTCTTGCATCAGCAGATGGGTGCAAAGGGCTCTTCCGATCCCATTCGCGCCACCGGTAACAAGTATGGTTTTCATTCTATGACTTTTCGTTGAAGATTTACAACGGTCTCAATCAGCGGTGTATGACTGAACATATCGTAAGGTGTGATTTCTTTGATATCGTAGACCGATTGAAGGATTTCAAGGTTTTTGGCCAATGTGCTCGGGTTGCAGGATACATACACGATCTGATTGATTTGAATGCTTTTTATTACTTCCATCATGGCTTCGGATAACCCACTGCGCGGCGGATCTACGACCAACACGTCGATTTTTTTATTTTCAGAGATTCTTTTCAGATTCTCAGCTGCATCTCCAGCCAAAAACCTTACATTGTCGGCCTTATTGATTTGCGCATTGATATTGGCATTATCGATGGCCGCCTGAATGCTGTCTATCCCGATGACTTCTTTGGCTTTATCTTTGATCATCAATGACATTGCGCCGATTCCGCAATAGGCTTCGACGATACAGTCACTCGGTTCCACACTATCGATAACTTTATTATATATTGCGTTTGCCTGGGAAACATTCAGTTGGAAAAAGGACTGTGGTGATACGACAAGATCGATTCCATTCATTGTACAGGTAATCGTTTTTGATCCCCAGAGTATATCCGTTTTATTTTTGATGATTTCACGGCTGTGCTTAATATCGTTGATGCTTTGGGCTACGGTTCTCACGCCTTCGATATTTGCAATTTCCTCAACATATTTGGCAGGCAGTTTTAACTGACCTGTAACCAATGTCACCTGAACATTACCGTCGAAACTGCGGATGACGATGTATCTTAATCCTTGATATTTGGGCGGATTAAACGACGGTAACCGATACTCATTGCTCAGTCTCATGATTTCCTTTCGGACGCGTTCAACATCCGCATCATGCACGATGCAATGGTCGATACCGACAAAATAGTTTGAGTTTGGCTTGTACATCCCGCTGGTCAACACGCCACCGATAAGACTGATCGGAAATTTGCATTGATTCCTATACCCCATCGGTGTTGGATTCTCAACAATGGGCCGTATACGCGGTATTTTCCCGCTCATGTATTTTCTTAGCGATTCATAAAGCAGTTTTTCTTTTTCTTTGAGTTGTTGTTCCAGACTGAGTGTCATGATCGAACAGCCGCCACATTGGTCTTGGATTGGACAAGGTGAGATTATCCGATGCGGACTCGCCTGAATCAGTTCTGATCGTTTGGCAATCAGATACCGGTCAAAGCGTTTTTCGATTTCTGCTTCGACGATTTCTGAGGGATAAGCATTTTCAACAAAAGTCGGCAGCCTGTCGACATAACCGATCCCTTCTCCGTTGATCCCCATTTTTTCGATCTTTATTTTCATTTACACCATCCCCTTTTTATCATTTTATCACAAGGGATGGCAACTATTGCGATGAGTTTCTATTTATTACGTTTTTTTTGTCATGTTTTGACAACATTCAGTATTTGCGTTGTTTTCCAAGAAAAAAGCATGATACTTCATGCTTTTGTTTCACTCTGTCGTTGCCCAGTTCGGGACAACATTCCCTCGGCGGACCAGAATCGTCTTCTGGAAATCCGTTTGATTCAAAAATCTGAGGATTTCTTCTTCTTCACTTTGCGTACAACCGACCAGCAGTTTAACATCAATATCTTTCTTCAGGATATCTGCAGCGATCACGATCGTATTGATTGAGGATGCCGTAGATGTTCCACGATAAACCGCGATCCCTTCATGCTCTTGATTGAATGTGTCCTCGAGGTAACCGTAACTCACCGGATATACCAAATTGTGGTACTTCGGATGTACATCCCCCTTGCCTCGGGAAATTACCAATCTTGACGAAAAATACAGTGTATCCAGTTTTTGCCAAAAGTAAGCATTGTTTTCAATTCCGTTCATTCCATCACCCTCGTTGTCTATCTATTATAACTTTATTTTCATTTTCTGTAAATATGTAAGTCAGTGAAAGAAAATTCCATCAAGTCTACACTTTTACTTGCTGATTCACAGATACCAACTGCTTGATATCGGCACCATCAGGGCTTCACACAGTTGCCAGGGGTGATAGATTCCCGTCAGAATCATCGTTTGATTCACGATCTGGGCACAGGCAAAAGCATCGCTGAGTGCGTCATGATGGTCCAATGATATTCCAAGATGCTGAGATACAATGTTCAGACGATGACTCGGAAGAAACTTAAAAACCGTCCGGGAAAGTTTAACCGTACAGAAATAGTGAAAATGGTCATAATCGAGTCGATACAACGTAATCAGACTCATTAATACGGTCATGTCGAAGGAAGCATTGTGGGCAACAAGAATGCCGTCCTTGATGATCTCACGGATGTTCGGCCAAAGTTGATCGAATTCCGGCTGATCTGCAACATCCTGAGGTGTAATATGATGGATATCGATAAATGTAGGGTCAAAGGTGTTTACCGAGTCGTGCGGTCGGATAAGAAATGACTCTTTGTAGGTTAGAACGCCTTCTTGAAAAACGACAATCCCAAGAGCGCACGCACTGGCCATGTTACGATTTGCTGTTTCAAAATCGATTGCAATAAACTTGTCAGTTTTCATTGCGTAAGATCCTAATCGCATTAAGCAGCGCTAAAAGGGAAACACCGACATCCGCAAATACGGCTGCCCACATCGATGCATAACCAAGCGAGCCGAGGATCAGTATTACAACTTTAACCGAGAAAATAAAGGCAAAGTTGGTTACCATGATCCGTCGCGTTTTTCTTGCGATTTCAATGACTCTGACGACATCGCCCGGTTGGTCTTTCAATAAAACGATATCCGCTGCTTCGATGGTCAGATTGCTTCCAATCCCACCCATCGCTATACCGCAGTCACTAAGTGAAATGATGGCAGCATCGTTCACTCCATCACCGACAAAGGCAATTTTTTTGCCTTCATTTTTCAAACGCTCACCGATGGATAGTTTCTCATCCGGAAGAAGCTGACTGTAGAAGCGACTGATTTTAAGTTCTCGTGCAACCCGTGATACAGATGGCTCCCTGTCTCCGGAAATCATCATCGGTTCAATGTTCAGTGATTGAAGCTTATTTATAGCACTTTTGCTGTCCGGTTTAAGTTCATCATCCAAAAAATAGATTGCTGCAGGATTACCTGCAACTTTCAGAACGACCGCCATCGGATACTGCTCAGCGATTTTCATTAATGATTCGTTCATTTCAACTTCACGATTACTGACGATTTCGATTTTCTGTCCCTTAAAGAATCCGTGAATCCCGACACCGGCAGTTTCACCGATATCTGAAACCACGGTATGCATATCTGATTGCGTGGCTTTAACCAGGGCCTTAGCAATCGGATGGGTAGACTGACTCTCAAGTGTATGGACCAGTGAATCCGCTAAGATAAGATCAAACCCTTGAATCGGTTCTTTGTGAGCTACAGTAATGTCTCCTTTGGTCAGTGTTCCGGTTTTGTCAAACAAAACGGTATTGACAGAGACAGCGGATTCAAGGGCTTGTCCGCCTTTAAAGAGGATGCCTTGTTTTGAACCATGACCCATCGCAGCAAAGTAGCCCAGCGGAACAGAAATGACCATCGCACAGGGGCAGCTGATGACCAGGAAAATTAGTCCACGGTACAGCCCTTCGTTCATATCGCCCAGCAACAGAGCAGACACGATAAAAACGATCAATGAGGTGATGACTACTACCGGGGTGTAAACGGATGCGAATTTCGTGATAAACAACTCCGATTTAGCTTTTTTTGTGGAAGCTTTTTCCATGTATCGGATCAATCGGGACAAAGAGGAATCTTCATAGGGGTGTTCGACAAGGATCGATACCGGATTACCCAAGTTGATTGCACCGGCATTGATTTGATCATCCGGTCCAAGTTGAATCGGCAATGGTTCTCCGGTCAGCGACTTATTGTCAAAAATCGATACTCCATTAACAATTTTGCCATCACAGGGGACTTTTTCCCCTTTTGCCACAAGTACGATTTCCCCCGGGATAACTTCGTGCGGGTTTTTGATGATGCGCTTACCTTCAGTCAGTACTACCGCTTGATTGACAGATATATCCAGCAGTTGCGATATCGCATTCTTCGACTGGTTGACGGCTTTATCTTGAAAGTACTCTCCAATCGTGTAGAAGAGCATGACTCCCAAAGCTTCCGGTATTTCATTAATAGCAATGGCACCCAAGGTTGCGATCGACATCAAAAAGTTTTCGTCGAACATATCTTTATTTCGCAGCCGCTTCCAAGCCTTTTTGATTACGGGATAGCCGATATATGCATACACGGTCAAAGAAACCACATTAAGTACCACTGAATCTGTCAACAAGGATACCAGAAGCCCCAGTATACCGATAGCAATACGTATCTTTACCGAGGATTCATGATTCATCAAAGACTCCGACGTTTGATTTTCAACGATGATATTGACGTCTTCGATGGCCAGAATCTGGGCTTTTATATCGTCAACCTGCGGATTCGATCGTTCAGGGGTAAACTGAATCGTAAGCTTACTGTTTATAAAATCCATTCGTGCGGATTGAACATCCTTCCGCTCACTTATGCTTCTTTCGATTTTTCCCGCACAAGTTGCACAGGTTAAACCTTCAAGTATCATCGTTATCTCGTTGGTTCTATTCTCTTGCATGTTTTAACGCCTGCCTGAATATCTGTCGGACGTGATCGTCTTTGAGTGTATAAAATACGTTTTTACCGCGTTTGTCGGTTCTTACCAACCTTGTCTGCTTAAGCTTCGCTAACTGATGCGAAACGGCGGATTGTGACATGCCGGTGATGACCATCAGATCACAAACGCACAATTCCCTATCTAACAGAACACTGATGATTTTCAATCTCGTCGGATCCGATACCATCTTAAACAGCATCGACATCACCTCGTACTCTGCCTCTGAAAGCATAATACTTCTGGCTTGTTCGATGAGTTCCGGATGGGTTTGAAACTCTTTACATCCTTCACTGATCATAAACACCTCGCATGAACATATGTTCATATATAGTATATATCGTGCGGTCTTTTGTGTAAAGAAAAAAGGATCGCAAGATCCTTTAGCGTTTGGCGGGCACGATTTCTATCCAGTACCCATCCGGATCCAGGATGAAATAAATACCCATCGCCGGATTCTCATAGCAGATGACGTCCATATCCAAATGATGTTGATGGGCCTTCTCAAAATCCTCCGTGATGAAAGCCAAATGATACTCCTGTTCACCTAAATCATAGGGTTCAGTGTGATCTCTCATCCAAGTCAGTTCCAGATAGAAGCCCGTTTCCCGATCTTCCAAAAATGTGATTTTATAACTGCCGTCAGCAGCCTCTCTGCTTCTTTTTACAGATAATCCCAATGCATCCTGATAAAAACGGATGCTTCTGTCTAAATCGAGAACATTGAAATTGAAATGTGCAAATGTGAATTTCATGCTTATCCTCCTTGAGTGTATTTTATCATGATTTACCAAGGCAAAAAAGTGATTAACAACAGGTCGGATTCATTCTATAATAGAGTCAGGAGGAAGAGAACATGTTGAAAGAATTCAAAGCTTTTGTCATGCGTGGCAATGTCGTTGATTTGGCGGTCGGTGTCATTATCGGAGGAGCTTTCGGTAAAGTGATCAGTTCATTGGTCAGTGATGTATTTATGCCGGTCATCTCAGTTTTAACGGGCGGTGTCAGTTTCAGTGACTTGAAGATCGTGCTTGTCGAAGCTTCCGGGGAAGCTTCAGAAGTAGCGGTTCAATACGGATTGTTTATCGAGAATATTATTGATTTCCTCATTATCGCATTGAGCATATTCATGTTGATCAAACTCTTGAGCACGATGAAGAAGAAAGAAGCAGAAAAGCCTGCCCCAGCTCCGGTAGCGGATCCGGTGGTTGAGCTTCTAACAGAAATCCGAGATCATCTGAAGAAAGACTAGCAAAAGATTCCGCACGGAATCTTTTTTAATATAGTCTGCTTAAAATGACTGACGGCCAAACTTCATGACAATTTTTGTCATTGACATTTTTTGTCATTTTCTGTCATAATGTATTCAAAGTATAACCAGAGGTAAGGCCGATGCAATTCAAAGATAAACTTAATCAACTGATGGAACAGTTTCACATTTCCAACAGCAAACTTGCCAAGGAAATCAACATCGACCCATCGTTAGTCAGCCGGTGGCGCAATGGTGACCGGGTACCGACCATGCGATCGAACCATATCCCGACCATTGCTTCGTATTTTTTGTCTATGAACGGTTACTCCTATCAGCAAGAGTACCTTCGACACATTTTGGATGAGCAAAAAGCCGAGCTCCCAAACGTCAGTGATCAGGTCGCCTTACTGTCTGACTGGCTGATTCGTGACAGTGCATCCTCTGCATCGGTTCGTCCTTATGTATCCAATGAAGAGTATGCGGAAGTATTGCTCAGACAGATTCAAGGCATGGTTAAAGACCGGCCTTCTGCCACACCTGCATCCTTACAGGATTTTCCGCAACCCGTTCTGACTGCTTCGACCCGAAAGGATTTCCATATGTTCTCGGGCAACTCTGCAAAGCGTAAAGCAGTCATATACTTGCTGACCTCGTTAATGCAACGTGATGTTAAGAGTGAACTGTTTTTGATGAGCGATGAGGATATGAGTTGGCTTACGGAAGATCGGGCATTCCAAGTCCACTGGCACATGCTTTTGCGAGGGATCATTGAAGCCGGACACAAAATCACTATCATTCATACGGTACACCGGGATACAAGAGAAATCATCCAGGCCATCAATCTTTGGATGCCTTTGCATTTGCTTGGTTCAATAAAATCTTATTATAATCCCCGTTATCAGTCCAATACCGTTAAGACCTCGTGGTTTATCGAAAAGGACAAACGTGCACTCATTTCTTCATCCGTTACCTTTGAAGACATCGAGAACATCTCCTATCTGTTTGAACTCCCCGAAGTTGCACAATCATACCAATCCCAGTTTATGGGTCGTCTGACAGGGTGTAAACCATTGTTTGAAATCTTCAAGAAAACCCAGCAGTTTGACTTATTGGATCGGATGATTCAAAATGTGGCGATCGTATCACCGACGACTAACTGGCATCTGCACGTCAACTCCATATTTCTGCCGGATGACGTGTACACACGCTACAGCAAAACACTGCCACCCACCGCGCAGAAAAATTATCTCGATAAGGTTCGGCAGTTGCGTACCCGTTTGCTTAATTCTCTCTCCATCGCACCGTATACGGATATCTTCCCGTTGCATGTTCTCAAAGATGCGATCACTAAAGGAGCTTATGTCCATTTTGATCCGATTTTCTTTTTGCGGGATGAGGTGATCTGTACACGAAGTGAAATAAAGGCGATTATAGAAAATATGATTTTTGTTATTGAGAACAATGAAAAGTTCCAGTTGTTTTTCGGTAATCAGCAACACTCGGACAATGAGATCACGATCAACATGAACCTGAAAGAAAACACGGAAGCCTTTTTAACCGCCAATGTTCAAGGACTGATCCCGCTATTGGGATTCTATGTCCATGAAGGCAATATACTGTCATCGATGAATCATTATATGGAGGAGATCATCAACCTGATACCGACATCAAGAAGAACTCGGGCAGATGTTCTTAAAGAACTGACAAAGATGCTGGAAATGTTATAAAGAAGCCATGGCGGCTTCTTTATTCGTTCATCAGTCTTTTTTCACCTTCAAGTGCCCGGATCGGAGCAATATCCTGGGTTACTTCCAGGGTTCCCAAATATTCTCCCTTTTCATTTCTTACGGCATAATAGCGGATGTGAACATACAACCCCTTAAAATTGATCCAAAAGTCTTCATGATCTTTTTTACCTGACCGTAAATCCTCGACGATTTTCTCAACGATATGAACGCTTTGCGGCGGATGACAGTTTTTTACTTCTCTGCCGATCACCGATAAGGGGCGTGAGAACACTCGCTCTTTCCCTTGCGTAAAGAATTTCACCGTATCATCCGCGCCGACAAAGGTCATATCGAAAGGTACGGTATTGAATATTGCATTCACTTCTTCATAGCTTAATGAACCGGCGGACAAGGGGACTCTTCCGATGGGAATCTCTTCTTGGATTTCTTCTTGTTGCACTAGCTGAGGCAGATAAGCCGGCGGATTGACAGCCCATGATGTTTCAAACTCCTTGGATTGCGCTGAGATGGTTGCCCATTCAACTTCACTGAAAGTATCCAGAATCATCGGAATCAGTATATTCTCTTCCTTCGTAATCATATCCAGAACTTTCTTGACTGCTGCGTGTGTTTGCGCAATGACTTGTTCATCGCTCAATTCAGACGTAAAGCGCAGCAGACCCTTTAGGTCATTACGGATTTCATCATCGACGCCCCACATGACTTTTGGCGGTGCAGTGATTCCGTGTTTTTCCATATACGGGAAAATCACATTTTCTTTTCTCGCATAATGTTTATCGATTTCAAGCAGCCGTCCAATCAGTGAATACAGAGCCGACCGGTCAAAGTCTGTTTCAAGCAACGGAAGAATCTCCCGTTCAATCAGCTTCTTGATTTTTACATTTTCCAGGCGCATCGTATATACCGGATGCCCCGGCGTATGCTCCGGCTTTGAAGTCCGGTGGATTTGTTCGATGGTACCGTCAAATAGCGAAGCATGAACATCGCAAAGACGTTGAATTTCGGTCGGTGGCATGCCCTGTTCAACCAGTGACCGTTCCATTGCGGAAATCTCGGCCGTGCTTACCGTTTCAAAATGTTCTTTGAACTCTGCTTTGACCTGTTCGAAATCAGCTCCGTCATGCAGCTTCAATATCAACTCTCTCAGTTTTTCTTGTCGGTTATTAATAATTTCGCTCATTTTATTTCCTCCACAGGGATACCGTGATCACGCAAATAATGAATCAGCAGTTCGATGTCAAATCCGCGCATTTCACAGCCTTTTCTCAGTGTCATATAGCGGCCGATGGTCTGAATCATCATCGGCTGGCGGATTTGGGTAAAACCAAAATCAGCTAACAAATCAATGATTTCCGGATAAGCCGCTGCAATGGAATGTATCGTATCGTCAATCGTTATCGGTGTCACTTGTGTTCTCCTTGTTATAAACCCATTATATTGAGCCTGACAAATAAAAAATGTGACTCTGCGCAAAAAAGTCACATTTATTTCTTAATCAGCAGCAACTGTTTGTGCCCGATCAGTTTGATTTTTCCTTCATCCTGATATTTCGCTAATTTCCGGCTGATGGTTTCACGGGTGATTCCCAGATGATTGGCCATCTCTTCCCTGCTTAACGGCAGTTGAATCAATATACCCTGAGGGCTTTTCTGGCCAAATTTTTCCGCATATTCTTCGATCAAATCCCACACGCGCTGATCCACCGAACTGATTCCAAGACTCTCGACCAGTTCTTCCATTTTTGACAGGCGATTCGCCATTACTTCCATCATTTTTAAGGCAATCTGCGGCATCTTCTGTAACAATGCCTGAAACTGTGCTTTAGAGATCGTACATATTCCGGTATCCTCCAAAGCCTCGACGATGATATCTTCCGATAATCGGCCAAACAGCGCTTGCTCTCCGAAAAACTCGCCGGTGGTCAGTACATAAAGGATTTGTTCTTTACCGTCGCTGTTGGGACGAAG
>DDYT01000054.1 GCA_002348095.1 Erysipelotrichaceae bacterium UBA2227
ATATTGGGGGGACAGTGACATGAAACAGACATTTTCATGTCACTGTCCCCCCAATATGTCCGGACCGCTGATCCGGCGGGCATAAATGAAATAGCGGGTCGATAAGCGGCCGACCAGCCGCTGAAACGGATAACACGTATACACGACCAGGGTATCTTCCTCATCCTGAGTCAAATCAACATACGAATCAAAGTTGTCGGGAGCTATGACGATGTCATAAACCTGATAAACATATAAACCGTAGTTGGTTTTGATTTCGATCGTATCATCGA
The DNA here is from genome assembly GCA_002348095.1 of Erysipelotrichaceae bacterium UBA2227. Taxonomy (GTDB): domain Bacteria; phylum Bacillota_I; class Bacilli_A; order Erysipelotrichales; family Erysipelotrichaceae; genus UBA2227. The sequence goes on from DDYT01000054.1 coordinate 273, forward strand.
CTTTGGTGTGCTGTATGGAATTCAAAACCGTCCAGCTGTGCCCGGCAATCAGCGTCGTACGTTTGAATCCCGGAAGCTGACTACCGGCATACATCCCCGTTCCCCGACGCAAAATCCGGTCATTATCGCCGAAATAAACCTTTACCGTAAAATCGATGTCCGGTAAGGTCATTTGGGCAAAGTGCTGTCCGATATAAGGAATGACGACCTCACTCAACGGAACGGAGTTTCGCTCGATAAGATTTTTATCTTCATACAGCGGATTCTCCTCGCCCGAAAAATCCGGAAGCGCATCGGCCATCATTGAGGTGATCAACGATACCGAAAAGTCTGCTGCCGGTTTGAGTGTGATATAGAAGGTCGCATAGCCAAAAAGAGCAAAAAGTAATGGCACTGCGATCAATGCCATTACTTTCTTAATTAGGATTTGATGCATGTTTATGCAGCAGAATAATTTTCTCTTCTTTTACTGACAAAGAAACCGCCGACCGTAATCATTGAAATCAAACCGGTCAGACCGACCAGTCCGGACAAATCAAATCCGGTTTTCTTGATGACCGTTTCATCCACGGTTGCCGATGCCAACACGACGGATCCCGGACCGAGGATGCGAGCGGTATGCGTCGAGAAATCATACGTGTACGTCAAATCTGCCGATTCGACCGATGCCACGGCAGCTTCTGCTAGTGCAACGATCGCCAGCTTATTCGCCGGTGTCAGATCTGCCCATGTGGTAGCTTCAGCAGCCACGATGATTGCAAATATATCATCAATGGCAGCCAGAATGATGGCCGCATCCGCCTCGGTAAAATCGATCTCATCACGCATAAAGAACGTTTCGCCCAATGCCAGTACATCTGCTTCCAGACCGTACTTATCATCACCGACCGTAACGCCTTCCTTCAGCTTGTTCAAAATGCTTCGCTCATGGACATTGACATCGGTAGCTGCAAATACCGGCAAAACCATTAATGAAATCAAGCCCAAAGATAATAATAGATTTATGAATTTTTTCATGTGTATCCCCCTTCACTGCCAAAAAATGGCATTCACTAATTCAATTTTAGACAGAACGTACCCATGTGTCAAGGCATTCAAAGGCAATTTTCTTGTTATTTGAAATATATATCATCAGTAATCTGAAAACAATTTCAGATTCATTTTATGCGTGTCATTTCCGCCAGGTGTAACAGAATATCCCTGCAGCGACCGCAACATTGAGCGACTCAAACCCGTCCATCTCGATCTTCACCCGAAAATCTGACCGATCGATAAGCTCACTGTGTATTCCCTGACCTTCATTCCCCAAAATCACAGCCAACGGCACATCGACCGACAGTTTTGACAGCGGTGTCGCCTCTTGCAGAGTGCTGGCCAACACCTTCACTCCTTGTTTTTTCAAATCAAAAATGACTTCCATAAGATTCTTTCTTATCACCGGAAGATGAAACACCGCCCCTTGCGATGAGCGCAAGGTTTTTTCATTGTATACATCCGCACACCCGGAAGACAGTGCGATCGCATCAAAGCCAAAGGACAGTGCCGTACGGATGATCGTTCCCAGATTGCCGGGGTCCTGTATATCATCACAAATCAGCCAGCGGTTATAACCCGGATTTTTCTTTTTCGGAAATTCACACAGCCCAATGATACTCGCTCCGGACTGCGTGGATGAAATCTTCTTTAAGATTTCCTCAGTTACTTGGGTTACCGGTACCGACAGTTGGGTCTTCAATGAATCGGCCACCATGACTTCCTTTAAGATTCCGGCCTTCTGTGCTTCACCGACCAAATGTTCTCCCTCAGCCAAAAACACACCGTCCTGATCGCGATGTTTCTTCATCTGATAGCGTACCCACTGCTTGACCTTGGCATTCTGTAATGACGTAATGATTTCCATAGGACACCTCCATACCATTTTATCATAAAAAAGTGCGCTTTCGCGCACGGTTTACTTATTCAAAACTGCATCACAGCGGTCACACAGATGATCTTCTGCGTGCGACTCTGTCACGTTCCAGCAACGCGGACACGTATGACCCTTCGCCAAGACAACACTGACACCGCATACCTGATAACGGCTTTCGACAGATGCCAATGAAACATTCGAAACGATCAGCCACTGTGCCAAACGGTCAAATCCGATGTGTTTATCGATAAGAGATTTCTGCTCATCGCTCAGATCAAGCACCACTTCAGCTTCCAGTGATTTTCCGATAGTCTTGGCAGCACGCGCTTCTTCCAGCGCTTTAAAGACATCTTCACGCATCTCCATCAGCGATTCCCAGTCTTTTCGGTCTTGATCGCCAAAAGGCAAATCCCATGCAGGTGCAAAGGTCTGTAAATGCACGCTCTCACTGCCTGGATGCAGGAAATCCCACACTTCCTCAGCAGTATGCACCAGCATCGGCGCAAACATCCTCACCAAACCGTCCAGTGCCAGATATATGACCGTCTGCACCTGACGGCGACGCAACGAATCCTTCTTTTCGATGTACAGGATATCCTTGGTAAAATCAAGATAATAGGCCGACAATGTATTGGTCAGCAGGGTCACGGCCTTTGAGACAAATGTCACATAATCAAACTCAGCATAGCTCTTACGACCCCCTGCCAAGGTCTGACTGACCTGATCCAACACATACAAGTCCATCAATGTCAGCTGACGGACATCGACCAGATCCGCTTCCGTGAAATCCGCAGGATGGATATTGCCCAACATAAAACGGAAAGTGTTGCGGATTTTACGATAGTTCTCCGTCACCTGCTTTAAGATATCATCGGAAATACGCACGTCCGCCTGATAGTCGATCGACATCGTCCATAAACGCAGGATATCGGCACCCAAGGTCGAAGTGACTTTGTTGGGATCGACGACATTGCCTGCCGATTTACTCATTTTTTCGCCTTTGCCATCCAACACAAAGCCATGGGAAACAACGGTTCTGTACGGAGACTGCCCGTGATAAGCCGTTCCGATGATCAGTGAACTGTTAAACCAACCGCGATACTGATCGGAACCCTCAAGATAAACATCCGCCGGATATCCTTGGCCATAGGCCTGCATGGCTCCGGTGTGCGACGATCCGGAGTCAAACCAGACATCCATGATGTCGGTTTCCTTCTTAAACTCGCCATCGGGTGAATTGGGATGGGTATATCCCACAGGGAGTAACTCTTTTGCTTCTCTTTCAAACCACACATGGGAACCAAACTCCTCAAATAAAGCGGACACATGATCAAAAACGTTCTGTTCCATGATCGGCGTTCCGTCCTGAGCATAAAAAATCGGAATCGGTACACCCCAGGCCCGCTGACGCGAAATGCACCAGTCACCCCGGTCTTTGATCATGTTATGCATACGCAGTTTGCCCCAACCGGTGACCCAGTTCACCTGATCGATTTCATTAAGCAGCTGTTCACGGATTTTCTCGATGGACGCAAACCATTGGGTTGTCGCCCGGAATATGACCGGTTTTTTAGTGCGCCAGTCATGCGGGTAGGAGTGAGTGATCCAACCAAAACCGAGCAGCGCACCGTTTTGATTCAGACGCTCAACGATCAGTTTATTGGCATCTTCAACGAAAACTCCCTGTAACCAGTCTCCGGCAGATTCTGTCATTTTCCCCTGCTCATCGACCGGACAGTAAGCCTCTAAACCATACTTCGAACCGATATTGAAGTCATCGACCCCATGGCCCGGCGCAGTATGAACGCAACCGGTCCCGGCATCGTTGCTGACATGATCGCCAACCAATACGACTGACGTTTTTTCCGGATATAAGGGATGCTGTGTCAAAACAAACTCAAGCTGTTTACCCTCAAAGACAGAGACCACCGAATACTGATCGACTTTAAACTCCTTCATCAGATTCTCGACAAATTCCTTTAAAACCAACAGACGGCCCTTTTCGGTTTCAACCAGCGCATACTCAAAATCCGGATGAACGGATATGGCCAAATTTGCCGGAATGGTCCAGGGAGTCGTCGTCCAGATGACCAGTTTGTCCCCTGAATTTAATACACCCTTACCATCGACGACCTCAAATGTTACGTAGATGGAGGGAGATTTTTTGTCATGATACTCGATTTCCGCTTCAGCCAGTGCGCTTTCCGAAGACGGTGACCAGTAGACCGGTTTTAATCCTTTATAAATCAAGCCATCCATCGCCATTTTCGCAAAGACGCGGATCTGATGAGCTTCATAACTTTTATTCAAGGTGATATACGGTTTCTCATAATCGGCCACCGTCCCCAACGCTTTCATGTCTGCCATTTGGATTTGGACCTGATTGAGCGCATACTCTTCACATTTTTTTCTGAAATCAGCCACGCTCATGGCCTTACGGTTGACACCTTCTTTTTGGATCGCGGTTTCGATCGGCAGACCATGGGTATCCCATCCCGGTGTAAATGGAGTCTGATAACCGGCCATAAAATGACTGCGTACCACGACATCCTTTAAAATCTTGTTAAGCGCATGTCCGATGTGGATGCGTCCGTTGGCATACGGCGGGCCGTCATGCAAAACAAAGCGGGGTGCTCCCTCTCGTTTTTTAAGCATTTGGTTATAGAGATCCGATTGCTCCCATCTAAGCTGAAAATCCGGTTCTTTCTTGTTTAAGTTGCCCCTCATCTCAAATTCAGTGTTGGGCATCAGTAATGTGCTTTTGTATTCCATATTCCTGTTCCTTTCAATAAAAAAACGTCCGGCTAAGGACGTTAATACGCGGTACCACCTTAGTTCACGGATTGCTCCGTGCCCTTGATGCGTTAACGCCGCCAACGTTATTTCCTACCTGTCGGAAATACGACTCCCAAGTGATATCCGATTACTTAACACCCCGGCTCGCACCATCCGCCGGGTCTCTGAAGTGCGCTATAACGGCAAGTCTTGTTCTTTGTCTTTCAAAAATTCCATTTTCGGAACCACCGGAATCTCCAAATCATCGATTGACCGACTCAAAGCATCCAGTTTTTCCTTCAATTCTGACTTCACTTCGTTGGCATCCTGCGAAATTCGCGCAATTTCCACCAAAATGAGCCGGGCGGTCGACAGCGCTTCACGCACGATCGAGTCCGCGTTGTTTTGGGCCGTATCGATGATCCGGTTGGCTTCTTTCAACGCCAGACGGGCAATCTCGTCAGCCGCTTTCTCACGAATATTCAACTCACCGATCAGGGTCTGATAACGCTGTTTGATCAGGTTGAGCTGCTGGGTCGAAGATTCCGACTGCTTCATGTACAAATCCAGCCGGCTCTTTAAATCTTCCAGTTCCAAGGACATCTGTTCGAACGTTCGGTCAACCTCAAAACGGTCATAGCC
>DDYT01000007.1 GCA_002348095.1 Erysipelotrichaceae bacterium UBA2227
TTGTCAATGTCACACATCGTGATGATTTCTACTTCTTGAAATCTGGGGTCAAGACCGCCAAGATCAATGGAAACGATATCCTTGAGCGTTTTTCCGGTGGGAACAAACGACTTACCTGAAGCATCCAGAAAACGTATGCCGAGGGCCGCAGCTGCCCCGGTCCCGCCGTCATTTGTACTTGAGCCACCTAAGCCGACAATGATTTTTTTACATCCCCGGGAAATCGCATCCAGCATCAGTTCACCCACTCCGAAGGTAGTCGTCATGTAGGGATTGGGACGATCACTGACCAGCGGTAAACCTGCGGCTGCTGCCATTTCAATTACGGCGACCTGACCGTCTAAAAGCCCGTAAAAAGATTCCATCGGTTCAAAATAGGGGTTGTTGACCGTGACTTTGATTTTTATACCGCCAAGTGCAGCTAAAAATGCATCGACACTCCCCTCCCCGCCATCGGCAACTTCGATTTTTACGACTTCACTTTTCGGAAAATGCCGGTGGATCGCTTTTTCCATGATGGAACATACCTGAGCGGAACTCAGCGTACCTTTAAAAGAATCCGGTATGCAAATGAACTTTTTCATAAGGTTGACCTCACAATCGAAAGTGAAGGGCTAATTTTCATTAGCCCTGATTTGTCAATTAGAAGAATAAGGATACAGCGAAGATACTGATCATCGCAGCAATACCCATGACCAGGGTTACTGCCGTCTGTGTCAGATAGCCTTCTTCGGCCTTCATCTGACCGAAGTTGGTAACGACCCAGAAATAACTGTCATTGGCATGGGAGACGGTCATCGAACCGGCACCGATCGCCATAACGGCCAATGCAGCCAAGATCGGATTATTCAGTCCCAAAGCGACCATCAGCGAATCTGCAGCCGCATAGCTTCCCAAGATACCGGCGGTCGTAACGATCGCAACAGTTGAGGAGCCCTGAGCTGTCTTAAGGATTGCAGAAATGATGAACGGGAAGAAGATACCGATCGTAGCAATGGCAGAAGCATTGCCGCGAATATATTCTACAAAACCTGCGGAAGCAATTACACGACCTAACACACCGCCGGCAGCCGTAACAAACAGAATCGGACCGACGATTTTTAACGTATCATTAGTCAAAGCATTGAATTCTCCGATTTTCCCGGAAGTGAAGAGCAAGTAAATTCCAAATAACAGACCCACGGTCAGAGCAATGATCGGATTTCCTAAGAAACGGATGACGGGAACAAAGTTGCCGGCCATTTTCATGGCAACAACGATCGAACTGATGGCCATCAGCAAAATCGGTGTCAGAATCGGCGACAAAGCCGCAAAGCCGCTGGGCAGTTTGCCATATTCGGCAACGAGTTGTTCGTAAGTTTGAGAAACAAGGGTCGAATCTTCAGCATCTTCCACGGTTTTAACTTTTTTACCGATATACATCGCATAGAAATAGGCAGCGATCAGCGTCGGTATGGAAATCAATGCACCCATACCCATGACCAAAATCAGATTGTCAGCCAAACCGGCAGAACCGGCCGCTGCGATCGGACCCGGAGTCGGTGGGATCAGCACGTGAGAAGCATAAAGACCTGCAGAAAGAGCAACGGTCATCGCAACACTCGAAACCTGTGTACGGCGACGCAATGCTTTACGGATCGGGTCGAGAATGACGAAACCGCTGTCACAGAATACCGGGATCGAAACGATCCATCCCATAATCATAATAGCAAGTTCCGGACGTTTTTTGCCGACCAAATGGACGACCATATCCGCCAATTTGATTGCAGCTCCGGTTCTTTCGAGCAAGGTGCCTACCAATGCACCCAAGATGATAACGATACCAATGCTGCTGAAGGTACCGCTAAAGCCGGCACCGATGATTGTAGCGATCCCCTGCTTGGCCGGTGTCGTATCGGTAGCCGCGATATCCACCAACGGAATTCCGACGATGATTGCCAATAACAAGGCTACGCCCATGATGGCTAAAAACGGATGGACTTTGAATTTTGAAATCGCGAGGATCATTACGATGATCGAGATAACAAAGGTGATGATCAATGGAATACCAGTCATGATTCTTTCCTCCTGTTAACACGTGAAAAGTGTTCTCCTATATTTATTATAGGAAAACCCGCAATCGATTGACATGGTATACAAACTAAATGTAAGCGTTATATTTTGGTATACATAATATTATCCACGACTTTTATAAAAAGCCATAGCCAGATAATATAAGGGTATCCCATGGGAATGCCGCGGATTGTGTCCGGTAATCTCAAAAAGCCTGTTGAGTTTGTACTGCAAGGTGTTTTTATGAATGAAAAGCTGGGCAGCGGTCTTTTCGATCGAACCGTTATGGGCATACAATGTTTCCAAGATATGCATCGACTCATTGATTTCCGGCAAAGATAATCCCTTGAAAATTTTATCGATAAACTCCTGCCGGATCGCTTGCGGAATTTCATACAAGAAAAGTTCGATATTCAAGTCTTTATAACTGACCAAGGACTGATGTTGGATCATCACAGCTGATGTCAATGCCTTTTGTGCCTGTAAATATGCTAAATGAAGTTGTTTGTAATGAACAGAACGATCATCGATTCCCATGCGCACTTGGATTTGGTAGTTTTTCTGAATATTACCGATGATTTTCATACATTTTTCCCTCAGTTTCGCATCTGAGATTTCCGGTACCAGAAAAACCAGTATTGTGCCGATGCGCAAATAATAACAGCCGGGATGATCGCACAAAGTACTGCGCAGATATCGGGAGGCTTCATCCAGTTTGTGCTGATTCTTCTTAACATCCGCACCGTCATCGGATATAAAGGTGACCAAAACGATCCGGCGCGGGATATTGACATCAACGCCCAAAGCAGTCGCAGTATCTCTGAAGTTACCCTCAAGAACAAAATTGGGATTGATCAGCCAGTTTTCCAAAAAACGGCTGCGGATTTTCTCATCCTGTTGCCTTGACTGTTTCAGGTTTTCATCCCGGATATACATCTCCGTAAACTTACGGATGATTTCACCATATTTCTCCACGTCTTTTCGATCTCCGGTGATCCCGATGACTCCGACGACATTCTCATCGACGACGATCGGCAGATTCACACCCTTTTTTGATCCGATGAATTCCGTGTCCGATTCAATGATCAGAAAAGGTAACCCCTCTTCGATCATCTTCTTTGCACCCATATGACAGCTGCCGATGCGCGCTTTGTCAGTTGAAGCAATGATCTGACCGTCTTTATCGATCAGATTGATATGTTGATGAATGATTGCACTCAATTCTTCTACCATCTGCATGGCAAATGTCGGTGATAGGTTCATAGATACACCTCTTTGTTCTCTGTAACAAATTTTACCACAAAAAAGAGGGTTACCACCCTCAATATTTGTTCTGATGCTTTGCACTGTACTTCATCAAGGAAAAAACAAAATACAGAACGATCACCATCAGAACCAGTAATCCCTTAAGCAGTGCGGCAATCAGTTTCAAAGACATTCCCCTTTTCTGATCAACCGGGTAAAGAAGGATTTCTTCTTTACCCGATCCCTATCCCCCACACTATCATTATGACATCCTTTCGGTGCGGTTAAAGAGGAAATTCCGATAAAAATCAAAGAACCTCTGAAAATCCTTTCAAAGGTTCCCTATCACTTCATAAGTGCATAGCAAAGAGTAAATATTTGGACTTTTAGATACTTGTCCGATCGCTCAATGGTAAACAGGTCCAAGCATCAATATGATTATAGTTGTATTCTGGTCAAACAAACAATGATCAGCACTTTTCATTCAAACCGTTTTCTCTTGCTTCACTGGCAAAAAAAGTGTCAAAAATGTCGACCCTAATATAAGAAAACCGCCGATGCCCTGAATCCATGTCAGTGTTTCATTCGCTAAAAAATAGCCGAACAGCAAAGCAAAGGCCGGGTCGAGGTAGGTAAACTGTGCCACCGTCGATGCGGAGCACGTCTTATAACTCTGAAAATAGCCGATATAAGCCAAGCCGGTGTGAAATACACCCAATACCAGCAACAGCAGCCAGGCCAGCGGGTCCATGGCTGAAAACTGTTCCAAAGGCCTTGATCCAAATACGAATGGCAATAGAGCCAATAAGGTAAAAAGCATCTGGATAAAAGCCACCGCTTCCCCGCTGAGATGGGTGGCATATTTTCTGTTGATGATGACGATCATGGCATATAGAAGCCCGGAAAGCGTTGCGGCAGCGATACCTAATGTCGCAGCATCGGAAAAATCAACAGCTTGGGCAATGATGAGAACAAATCCGAAGAAAGCAACCAAGATTGCAATGATTTGCGCAGCTGTAATCCTTTCTTTTAGCAAAATCGGCGATAAAATCAGTACATAAATGGGGCACATGTTGTAAATAAAGGTCACATTGGCAATGCTTGTCAGCCGAAACCCGGCGAAAAACAAAACCCAGGCCAACCCGATCATTGCTCCGCTGATCATCAGCGGAATATTCTCTTTCCTTAAACACGCCTTTAATGTCAATCCGCTTCGCTTTACGACCAACATTAATATAGGCAGTGCGATTACCGCTCTGGAAAATGAGAGCAACAGTGAGGAAATCGGAATATTTCTGACAAAAATCCCCAAAGAACCCCATAGAGCCATGACAATGATCAAAATCAGTTTATGACGCATCATCCTCGGATTCCTCTGATTCTACGTGTTCGATTTCCACGACGGTTGAACTTGGCAGCATTTGAACATTCCGTAAGCGACGTTCGATCGCCCGTGAACGCGTCGATGCGGCATCGATCACATTGGTAGCTTCCTGCAGTTTTTTCTTGGTCTTATCCAAAACGGACCCGAAGGTGCCAAAGTCAGTCTTCACGGCACTCAGCAGTTCCCAGACTTCGCTCGAACGCTTTTCGATGGCCAATGTTCTGAATCCCATTTGCAGACTGCTTAAAAATGCGACAAGATTGGACGGTCCGACAACCGTGATCTTGTTTTCGCGCTGCACATGCTCAAACAGTCCCGGCCGGCGCAATATTTCAGCATATAATCCCTCTGTCGGAACAAACATGATCCCAAAGTCGGTCGTTACCGGCGGATTAAGATATTTCGACTGAATATCTTTGGCATTTTTCTTTACGCTGTTTTCAAAAGATTTCAATACCGATTCCAGCTGGGTGTTAGTGTCGTACGCTTCCACCAAACGCTGATAATCTTCCATCGGAAACTTGGAATCGATCGGCAGCAACACCGGCTGATCGTCGGTACTTCTGCCGGGCATGATGATCGCATATTCGACCCGTTCAGACGAATCCGGCTTGCACTGCGCATTGGCCTGATACTGTGTCGGTGAAAGTACCTGCTCCAAAATCGTTCCAAGCTGGATTTCTCCCAAAGTACCCCGAGTTTTCACGTTAGTCAAAACGCGTTTAAGATCACCGACACCTGTAGCTAAGGACTGCATTTCTCCCAGTCCCTGCTGAACCATATCCAAGCGTTCGCTGATCAGTTTGAAAGATTCGTTGAACCGTTTTTCGACCGATGCCTGAAGTTTCTCATCCACGGTCACACGCATCTCTTCCAGTTTCTTTTCGTTATTGTTCTGAATGGACTCCAGTCGCTTTTCGATCGCTTCACGGACTTTCTCCAGCAGATCCTGCTGACGTGCAGAAAGTCGGTCGAACTTTTCTGATTGAATACGGTTGAGTTCGAGCAGACTGCTCTGCAAAATATCCTGAAAGTTCTTTAAAACCATCGCCAGTTCCTGTCGGTTGTCTTTAAGCTGGCGGCTGATTTCTTCTCTGTCTGCCAGACTGTCTTCACGGTTGAGACGTTCCAACCGAACGACATTCTCATCGAGTTTCGTCAGTCGGGAAACCGTCTGATCGAGTTTTTCATCAACTTTTGAGAGTTCTTTGGTTTTCTTAATTAACTGCCACTGCATGATCAATCCGATGATCAGCAGTCCTAGGGCGATCCCTAACATAGTCTCTGTCATAATATCCCCTGCCTTTCTATCATTATAAAGCTTTTTTTGAATTTCGTCCGTGGATATTTTCATCAAAGTGCGTAATTGAACATACCTGTCAGTTCTTTTATAATAATATCATAGGACAAGTGAGGACGGATTATGGCCATCATGTACCCCAGCGCTTTACCGGATACTTTTGTTAAGAAGGATCGCGGCGAAGGAAAACTCTTTCAGCAACTGAAAGAGCAGTTAAGCAATGACTGGATCGTTTATCACAGTGTTTACTGGCACGGAAAACCTTCGGCCTCAAGCAAACGGCGTGACGGTGAGACGGATTTTATCTGCACCCATCCCAATCACGGTATCTTGATCATTGAGGTCAAAGGTGGTGTATATATAACTTATGACCCCGTCACCGCCTGTTGGACTTCGACGGACGGAGATTTGAGTTTACATGATATCATTAATCCGTATCATCAGGCCCGCAGCAACAAATATGCACTCATCCAGGCGATTCTACAACTTCCGGGATGGCAGCGCTATAACGATTTCGACATTCAGCAGTCCGTCAATATCGGCTATTGTGTCGTATTTACCGATGTCAACCGTATTGTGGGCAATCTTCCGGCGGAAGCAAAAAAGGAGTTTACCCTTTTTGATTATCACTGTCAGCAGTTAAGTAAGCATTTGGTATCTGTATTGGACTATTTCAAAGAAGACCGCCAGTTCAGTTTGAAACTGACCAAACAAGTCCATCTGGATTTACAGAAAGCATATGCACCAAGCTTTATTTTAGACCGAAAGCTCTCTCATTGGATCAGTGATGAGCAGAAAGTCGTTTTCGAACTGACTGAGGAACAATATCGGTTTTTGGATCTGATCCGCTATATCCCGCGTGCTTCGATTTTCGGGTGTGCCGGATCAGGCAAAACCTTGCTTGCGACACGAAAAGCAGAACTTTGTAACCGACAGAATCTTCGTACGCTGTTGGTTTGTTACAATCAGATTCTCGGAGAATATTTCCGGAAGTTTGCTTTGGATATGGAACATGTCATCGCGGGGAACTTTCACCCGTTTATTCATGATGAGCTGGGTAAAGATTTTTCCGAAGAACTTTTGTACAACGATGTGGCTTTGCGCGATGCTGTTTACAGCAAAGAAATCGGCTTATTTGACTGTATCATTATCGATGAAGCCCAGGATTTCTCACCGATTCAGCTGGAGATTTTGCTTTTCCTACTGAAGGACAATGGCTTGATTTATTACTTTTGGGATGCCAATCAGAAAATCATCCGCGGGGAGTCCAGTATTCCCGAAGATATCCCTAAGTTCGTACTTGATACCAATCTGCGCAATACCAAACATATCTTCGATGCCGTCAAACCGCACTATTATCAGCAGATCGAACTGAGTCATCGCGGTCCGCTGGGGCGCAGTGTCATCATCACTGATCCCATCTCTCATCAGAATAAGGCCGAACTGTTTTCACGGCTGAAATCCGAAATCAATAAGCTGCTCATAAACGAGAGCTGCAAGCCTTCGGATATCACGATCATCACCATGAAGTCGGTTTCGAAATCGTTACTGAAGGAGTTTTCGATGGATTCGGTGAAATTTACGTACTTTGAGAACCGCTGCATCGAGAATACGATCCGCATCGATACCAATCGGCGGTTTAAAGGTATGGAGTCCAATATCGTCATTGCCTGTGAACTTGATGACGAAAGAAGCATGGCGGATGATGAGTTATGGCATGATATGTGTTATGTGTCGTTTTCACGGGCTAAGAATCACTTGATCATAATCCCAACGGATAATACGATCGATCGCTTTTCTTCCGCAAAAAACCAGCCCGCAGGCTAGTTTACTTTGTTTTGGTTTATACCGCTGAGAAACTTATGGATATTATCGGCTGCGATATCAAGCAGCCTTTTTCTTGCTTCCAATGGTGCCCAGGCGATGTGCGGGGTAATCAGGCAGTTTTCCAAAGGGACCAGCGGGTTTTCATGTACTGGAGGTTCAACGGTCAGAACATCAAGTCCGGCTGCTTTAACTTCCCCGGAATTCAAAGCATCTGCCAGATCGGATTCATTTATCAGCCCGCCGCGGGACGTATTGATGAGTATGACTCCCGGTTTCATTTGGGCGATCGATGTTTTATTGATGATTTCTTTGGTATCCTCTGACAACGGAACATGCAAAGAGATGATATCACTTCGCTCAAACAGCTGCTGTAACGATACTTTTTCAACGATTCCGTCATGATTGGTCCTGCCCCTGTCATAGGCAATCACGTGCATGCCGAAGGCTTTGGCAATCGTGGCTGTCTGTTTACCGATACGGCCATACCCCAAAATCCCAAAGGTTTTGTCGGCCAGTTCCATCAGCGGAAAATCCCAGTAGCAGAAATCGGCACTGTCATGCCAGCGTCCGTTTTTTACGGTTTTATCGTGATGTCCGACATGCGCACAAATCTCCAACAGCAGTGCAAATACGTGCTGAGCGACCGAGACCGTGCTGTATCCGGGAACATTGGTCACTGCAATGCCCTTTTCTGTTGCCGCATTGACATCAACGACATTGTATCCCGTAGCCAGTACACCGATGTACTTCGTTTTCGTCAGCTTACTGATTGTTTCTCGGCTTATCACAGTTTTATTGGTCAGCAGGATGTCCGCATCCATGGACCGTTGCACAACGAGACTGCTCTCTGTCCGGTCATACACCGTCACTTCACACAATGTTTCAAACATCTTCCAGGTCAGATCGCCGGGGTTACATGTATATCCGTCTAAAATTACAATTTTCATTTCTGATGCTCCTTTCTTAAGTTAATATCGAATGAAATCTCATGCGATTCTTTTAATATAGTGCAATGGTTTTTCTGATAATTGAAATCCAAGGGACAGGTGAGCTTTCGGACTGATCGGATAATCTTCTGTAGTATCGGATGCGATCCACTGAGATCCCTGAGATTTGATCCATTTCTGTGCCTTATTAACCAGTCGCTTACCTATTCCTTGCCGACGATACTCCTCTGTTACATACCAGCCTTCGATATAACCGATTTTGCTTAACGGAAGAAAGTCAACTTGCTCTTTTATTGAAACCTCGATAAATCCAGTACACACGTTTTCATCAAAACAGAAAAAAATCTGATTTTTATCCATATGATTTAAAATTTCCATCATCTCTGATTCTAAAGTTTCGCTCATGTGATATGGCCACAAATGCATCCTCAACTTCAGCCAAATGTCAAAAAAGCCCTCCCTATACGGATAAATCTTCATGTTTAAAACTCCTTTAACTGCTATTATTGAAACATAAAATAAGCATTCTCTCAAGGGTAACCCTTCCAAAGTGTCGTAAATAGGACACTCTCACACGAATGTTTATGTGAATTCTTTCGGATTATCACGTCCAGTTATTACATTCGAAAATTTCGCTAGTTTTTTCACAATCGTTTACATTTGAAAGCGATTGCAGTATGATATAGATACAAGTTAATCTGCGATCAGAGACACCTGAGATTTCGGAATTTTATATTCGTTTTCTGGTGTCTTTTATGTCGTTTGGAGGAAAAAAGCGTATGTATGATTTCCTGATTATCGGCGCTGGTATCAGTGGTGCCATGATTGCCCGAGACCTTTCAAAATTCAGATGTAGTATCGCGCTTGTAGAAAAAGATAATGATGTTGCCAACGAGGCAACCAGTGCCAACAGTGCCATCATCCATTCGGGACATGATCCCAAGGAAGGTACACTCAAGGCCAAGTTAAACGTGCGCGGAAATGAGCTTTATGAAGATCTTTGCAAGGAACTGAAGGTTGATTTCGAGCGTAACGGCGCTTTTGTCGTTGCGGTCGCTGAAGATGAGCTTCCGCAGCTTGAATTTCTTTATAAGCAGGCCTTATCCCGTAACATCCCCGCTAAAATTATTTCCGGCCAAGAAGCTCACGCCAAAGAACCGAATTTAAGTGATTCCGTCATCGCAGCCCTCGACTTACCTTCCACCGGGATCGTGTCCCCTTGGGAAGTGGCGATCGCGGCGGTGGAAGATGCATGCAATAATGGTGTTGAGTTATTTTTGGGCAACAAGGTCGTTTCCATTGAGAAAAAGACCGATCACTTTGTCGTCAAAACGACCAAGGGCGAGTTTTTAAGCAGGTTTGTCATCAATGCAGCCGGGGTTTATGCTGATGATATTTACAATTTGGTCAGTGACAAAAAACTGTTTACCATTACCCCGCGTCGCGGTGAGTATTATGTCCTCGACAAACAGACGACTCCGTTTGTAGATCGGACGATTTTCCCGATTCCTTCGGAAAAAGGAAAAGGTGTATTGGTCGCCAAGACTATCCATCACAATGTCATCTTAGGTCCTAACTCCGAGGTAATCGAGGATAAGGAAGGCAAAGATAATACGCAGGAAGCGCTTGATTATATTCGCAGGGAAACCTTTAAAACTTTAAAGAACATTCCTTTTAATCAAGTGATTCGTACCTACACCGGTTTACGTCCGACCGGTTCGACGCATGACTTTGTCATTGAGGAAGCATCCGATGTTGAACACTTCATTAATGTTGCAGCCATCGAGTCTCCGGGATTGGCAAGTGCTCCGGCCATCAGTGAATATGTATTAAACGAGATCATTTCTAAAAAGTTTGAGTTAGTACCTAAGGATTCGCGCATCGAACGTCGTCCGTGGATCATTATCAATCGGATGAACTATGAGGAGAAGCATGCCTTGGTTCAGAAAGATCCGGCATTTGCGCAGATGATCTGTCGCTGCGAACATATCAGTGAAGGTGAAATCGTCGATATCATTCACAGAAATGCGGGTGCTCAAACGGTCAAGGCCGTCAAGCGTCGTGTGCGTCCGGGTGCCGGTCGTTGTCAGGGCGGTTTTTGTGAGCCGAAAGTCGTTGCGATTTTAGCAAGAGAACTGAAAAAATCCCCACTGGACATACTGTTAGACAGCGATGATTCTAAGTTGCTGGTTGGAAAGACAAAGGAGTAAGGCGATGAGAACATACGATTTAGTGGTGATCGGTGGCGGCAGTGCCGGTCTGGCCAGTGCATTAAGTGCTTATGAGCAAGGCATTCGGGATATTTTGATCCTTGAAAGAGATAAAGAGTTGGGTGGCATTTTACAGCAGTGCATCCATAACGGGTTTGGTTTGATTGAGTTTAAAGAAGAGCTGGCCGGTCCGGCATATGCAGAACGTTTCATCGATTTAATCGAAAACAACGGCATTCAGTATAAGCTAAATGCCATGGTCACGCATATGTCCAATGACAAGGTTATTGAATATGTCACACCTTCTGAGGGATATGTGACCATTAAAGCGAAAGCCATCATTCTTGCGATGGGTTGCCGTGAGCGTACTCGCGGTGCCATTGCGATTCCGGGATATCGTCCGGCGGGTATTTGGAGTGCAGGGACAGCACAGCGTTATTTGAATATGGAGGGGTATATCGTCGGTAAGCGAGTATTCATTCTTGGCAGCGGCGATATCGGATTGATCATGGCCCGCCGGATGATTCTTGAAGGTGCGGAAGTATTGGGCGTTGCGGAAATCATGCCGTACTCCAACGGCTTGCCGAGAAATATCAAGCAATGTCTGATCGACTTTGATATTCCCTTGTTTTTAAGTCATACAATCACCCGAATTGAAGGATTGGATCGTGTTACGCAGGTGGAAGTAAGCCAGGTTGATGAGAATTTCCGTGCAATCAAAGGAACTGAGAAGTACTTTGATGTGGATACCGTCTTGTTTTCGGTCGGTCTGATTCCGGAGAATGCTTTAAGTGAAGAAGCCGATGTCGAGATTCATCCGAGAACACGCGGTCCGATCGTCAACGAGTCGTATCAGACCAGTGTCGATGGCATCTTTGCCTGCGGCAATGTCTTGCACGTCCATGACTTGGTCGACTTTGTATCACTGGAAGGCCGTAAAGCCGGAATTGCAGCTGCGCGCTATCTGAAAGATGAACTGAAACCAGGCGATACGTTTGATTGCATCGCAAAAGACGGTATCGGCTATATCGTTCCTCATAAAGTCAATGTGGAAAACGTGGAAAAGAGTCTGGAGTGTATGTTCAGAGTGACCAAGAACGTTAAAAATGTCGCATTGACAATCAAGAAAGACGGAGAAGTATTAAGAACCGTCAAAAAACGCCATCTGGCTCCGGCCGAAATGGAGAAAGTCATTTTAAGTAAAGCAGATTTGCTGGGGTGCAAAGAGTCCATCAGCATCGAAATTACGGAGGTGTAATATGAGTCAAAAAGATATGGTTTGTATCGTGTGTCCGATGAGCTGTAAGGTTTCATTTGATATAAATCCGGATGGTTCGATCACAAAAGTGGAAGGCCATTCGTGTCCGCGCGGTGAGAATTATGTTCGTAAAGAAATGACGAATCCCACGCGTATGCTTACTTCAACGATCAAAATCGAAGGCGCATTTTATGATCGTTTGCCGGTCATAACGTCTGCGGACATTCCGAAGAGCAAGATTTTTGATGTCATGAAAGAAATCAACAATACGGTGGTAAAAGCGCCGGTCAAACTGAAAGATGTACTGATTGAAAATGTTTGCGGTTTAGGTGTAAACATCATAGCTTCAAGAAGTATGAAAGCTGTAGAGGATAAGTAAATCGTTTGAGAAGAGGTGCTTATGAAAGGGGGCTGGCTTTTTGGAAAAGAATATTCGATTACTGATCATTGATGATGACTGTGATATGTGTGATAAACTGAGATATTATCTGGAACCGCATAAGAGCATTCAAGTCGTTGGTGTCGCCTACAATGGAATTGATGGGTTGGATAAGTTGCGTAAGCTGCGTCCGGATGTCGTTCTGTTAGATATGATCATGCCTCAAATTGACGGTCTCGGTTTTTTGGAAAGAGCGAATGCAGAAAAACTGCTTGAGAACTCGAAAGTAATCATGAGCAGTGAGTTAAGTCAGGAAAGCATCGTTAAATATGCCTTTCATCTCGGCGCTTCGTTTTATATGTTAAAACCCTACTCGTTTGAGTATTTGGCACATCGCATCACCAATATTTCGTTTAAAGAAGGACTCTCTATGACCCTGGATTCAAAGAACGGTCTTACGGTCACAAAGGCATCTGATCTAAACAGCATCGTGTCGAAGTTTTTGATTGACAGCGGATTACCGCCGCATACCTTGGGTTATAAATATTTCACCTTGGCGATCAATCATTTGTTACACGAAAACACCACGGTCTTCTCAATCACAAAAAACATTTACCCTTATGTTGCCTCGTTCTACGGTACCAGCAGTGCCAACGTGGATAAAGCGATGCGCCACAGCCTGTCCTTGGCATATGGAGAAAACAACAAAACGCTTCAAGGGTTTTTACGGGAAATGAATTATCGTGATTTGGGTAAACGCCCTTCCAACTCCGAGTATATCAATCTGGTACTGGAGAAAATAAGGCAGGACTTGATTACACTCAACTAGCACGCGTCAGCGTGCTTTTTATTTTAAGCAGAGAAAAGCACGGACGATGGAATCCGTGCTTTTCAAGATGGGGTGATTTCGGAGGGTTTGTATTAGAATTGGCGAGTTGCGTTAACAGCTCTGACCCAACCTGCGTACAATGCTTCGCGTTTTTCAGCAGGCATAACCGGTTCAAAACGATGATCGAGTTTCCAGTTATGGGTAACTTCGTTTTTGTCTTTCCAGAATCCTACTGCCAAACCGGACAGGAATGCTGCACCCAAAGCGGTGGTTTCTTGAACGACCGGACGTTCAACCGGTACGCCTAAGATATCACTTTGGAACTGCATCAATAAGTTATTCTTAACGGCACCGCCGTCAACTTTCAACGCAGCAAGCTTAATGCCCGAGTCGATTTCCATAGCTTGCAGAATATCGCGAGTTTGGTAATCGATTGCTTCCAATGTTGCACGAACGAAATGTTCTTTCGTTGTACCACGTGTTAATCCAAATACTGCACCGCGAGCTTTGTCATCCCAATACGGAGCGCCTAAGCCTACAAATGCCGGAACAACGTATACGCCATCGGTGGATTCAACATGTTTTGCCAGTTCTTCCGATTCCGGAGCTGTTCTGACCATGCGTAAGCCGTCACGTAACCATTGTACTGCACTACCAGCGATGAAGATTGAACCTTCTAATGCATATTCAACGATACCGTCGAGTCCCCAAGCAATTGTGGTAACCAAGCCGTTTTTGCTTGGAACCGGTTTTGTGCCTGTGTTCATCAACATAAAGCATCCTGTACCATAGGTGTTCTTAGCCATACCCGGTTGGAAGCAAGCTTGTCCAAACAGAGCGGCTTGTTGGTCACCGGCGATACCGGAAATCGGAACTTCCTGACCGAAGAAGTGATAAGGAGCTGTCTTTCCGTAAACATAACTCGAAGGCAGAACTTCCGGAAGCAACGGCTTCGGAACGTTCAGGATCGATAACAATTCTTCGTCCCATTTTAATTCATAAATATTGTACATCAATGTTCTGGAAGCATTGGAATAGTCGGTAACGTGTGCTGCTCCGCCTGTTAATTTCCAAACCAACCATGTGTCGATCGTACCGAACAACAATTCGCCTTTTTCTGCTCTTTCGCGGCTGCCTTCAACGTGATCCAAAATCCATTTTACTTTGGTTCCGGAGAAGTAAGCATCGACGACCAAACCGGTTTTGTTACGGAACAAATCAGCTTTGCCGGCTGCTTTGATTTCGTCGCAAATCGGAACTGTTTGACGAGATTGCCAAACGATTGCGTTGTAAATCGGTAAACCAGTCTTTTTATCCCAAACAACCGTTGTTTCACGTTGGTTGGTGATACCGATACTGGCAATTTGTTCAGGCTTGATACCTGTGGTAATGAATACTTCAGACAAAACGGCCAATACGCTGGTCCAAATTTCGGTTGCATTGTGTTCAACCCAACCCGGTTTCGGGAAGATTTGTGTGAACTCTTTTTGAGCTACGCCAACGATGTTGGTCTTTTGATCGAAAATAATGGCACGGGAACTCGTTGTCCCCTGATCAATTGCCAATACGAATTTTTCCATAATTGTCCTCCTTTATTAGACTATTATAAGAAGAATGATAAGAGTAATCCGCCCAAGATACCGCCGACGATTGCAGCGAGAATGTTGGGAACAGCTTTTCCGAAATTACCGCCACTTACTGTGGAAGCAACGATCAAGCCGACACCGGCAGCAAGCCCCATGTCAACCCAAGAACCACCGGATTGAGTGATCATGCCAACACCGTGATTGATAGTCCATGTCGTACCAACTACGAACAATGCAGCCATCCATCCGCCGAATGTGCCAAAGTTTTCAACTAATTTACCCCAAAGAAGCCAAATCAAGAACGGGAACAAGAAACCGCCGAATACGGTTGCGACCATTGCAGGCAATGTTGGGAATGTCATTATGCTTTACCTCCTTTAGCCATATCAGCACTTACTTTCGCAGCTGCGAAGCCTCCTAAACAAGCTCCAAGAGCCACTAACAACATCGTAGGAACAGCAGCCATAAATGTTGCTACGCCGTCATACAAGAATACATCGCGGAAAATACCTACTAATGCAATACCTAACCCCATGTCAACAAACGTGGAGCCTTCTTCGTGGTAAATCAAACCGAGGAAATGGTTCATAAACCACATTGGTCCAATGATAGCAAATGCTGCTAACCATCCGCCGATAATGCCGAAGGATTCAACTTGAACGAACGGTCCCCAAACGGACATAACGATCATCCCAGCTATCATGTACCCAAGTACATTTCTGAAAAACTTCATTCTGTTCTTCCTTTCTTAGCTTTCGCCTATCTTGACTGTGATGACCTCCAGAAACCAGTCATTGCCATCGTTGATCATTTTCAATGAATGGCTTCTTTGCCCGGCTGTCACCAGCAGTTCAATCCAAATTTGGTCTCGGTAAATGAAACTAACAGAATATTCATTCCCGATGTATCAATAAACCCTACAATGTTAGTATAAATGAAAGCGCTTAACTGCGATTACTTACAATTCGACAATTTACATACCTACGGTGTCGAAAAGGCACGATTTTTCACGAATCCTATTTTAATGCATCCGCAACCGCAAGTTTTAACACTTGACTGCTGTAAGTAGCACCGCTGATTACATCAACATCCAACGACTGAAAAGCTACGATCCGATCAATGATTTTCTCGCCGTCAATCCCCTGCCCGTTCTGATGTTTTAGAATACGGATAGATTCTATTGCGTGATTTCTGATCGTAACTTCAACTTCTGCGGATACGGGAAACGCACTGTAGCTGCCAATATACTGCCCGTCTTCCAACATCGAGAAGTCCGGTGTTCCGACAGCTTGTCCGACCAGTCCCTCAAGGTTTGACTGAACGAAAATATACGTACCGATCCCCGTAATCATCAAAACCCCAACGACAAACAATAACCATCTGATCCCTTTTTTCATATTCAGAGCAAACTGCGGATAAAGTCACTGATCTTATTTTCTCTGTCCTTGGCCGCCCAGTTAATCACGGCTTTTTTATTGATGAGCGCACCTTTATCCGAGACTAACGAAACCATCTTTCTTAATGCCCCACTGCCTCCGGTCCACACGAAAGGCAGCTGTTTCGTCACAAAACAACTGACCGGTTTCCCGTGCAATGATTCGATTTGTTCAAGATATCTGACCATGGCCGGAGCCAATGAAAACGCCCTTACCGGAGATCCGAAAATCACCTGATCAAACGGTTCGGTCGACTCCGTTTTGCCAAGTTCAATGTCCGTTTTGCTGGGCTGATCTTGGATTACACTGACCCGGATCAACTGAGCCTGATGCTGATTTTTTTGAAGAAATTCAACGATTTTCTGCCCGACGGAAAACGTGTTTCCTGTATAGGAATAGATGACAACCGCAATTTTCATAAGTTTCTCCATATGCTCTTAGGTATAGATTACAACCTTTTCCTCACGATTTCAAGCAATACTTGTGATTGTGAACAAAGATACACAATCCAGAAAAAACATGAAAAAAAGCTGAAAAAGCACGAAAATTTCATGCACTTTAAGATTGCATTTACATTCAAGAAACACTGTAAATTGTCGCTTAATTCAGTATATGCGTTGTATTTTATACAAGGAAGCAGGATACTCATTTCATTTGTGAGCACTTACTTGCATTTTTGTGACAATTCATGCCAATTCAAGTGAAAAAACCATGCGAAACTCTTTTCTTTATTAGTATTCTATGTTAATATTTCTTCACGAAGAACAACTTAATGAAAAGGCAAACTGCTTGAAAGAGCAGGACGCAAAGCTATAGGGCCTTCCCACTTGTGGATGGCAGCCAGTTGCCACGATGGCGTTCTTTTTTACTTTAAGACGCATATTCTGTCTTGTTGAACATTTTACTGATAAAGGCAAACTGCTTGAAAGAGCAGGACGCAAAGCTATAGGGCCTTCCCCATTGCGGATGGCAGCCAGTTTCCAAAGAGATTGTTCTTTTTCTTACCAAGAACCATCTCCCAAGAATACTGAACAATTTACTGACAACGGCAAACTATTCGAAAGAGTAGGACGCAAAGCTACAGGGCCTTCCCCATTGCGGATGGCAGCCAGTTTCCAAAGGAAGTGTTCTTTTTTTCGGAACACGGGAGGATCAACATGTTTAAGAAAATACTCGCTGGACTGACCGTGCTGATTGTGATCTCTGCAATCGCCATCGTCACAGCCCAACCGAATATCATAGCGAAGGAAAGCGAACGGAGCAATCTTTTAGTCGTTCAGAACCAACCGAACGAACAAGTGAAACCGGAAGTCGCAGCACCGCAATTATCCTATCTTCAACTGACTGCATCAAAAAATCAGCTGACAGTCGGTGATGCGATTCAAATGAACGTTACCGCAAACATTCCGTCCTTGTTGCCGGAAGATTTGGTTTACAGCGTTGATAATCTCAATGCTACCATCGATCAGGACGGCTATCTCTTTGCGCTGACCGCTGGAGAAGTCACTGTAAAGGTGACAAGCGAATCCGCCAAACTTCAAGCCACGTTTGCAATTACAATCTCAACGCTGCCGGTAAATGAAGAACCGGAACAAACATCAGCACCGACACCGGCTCCTGCTCCTGCGCCAACACCGGCTCCGGCTCCTGCGCCAACACCGGCTCCGGCTCCTGCCCCTGCTCCTGCACCGGCACCTGTTACAACCATTGCAGTAACCTCCGTCAAACTTCAATCATCTGTTACTTCCGTGTTCATTAATAAAACCGCCAGTCTGAGCGTTACAGTCAGTCCGTCAAACGCGACTGACAAAACATTTACTTTTAGTACTTCGGATGCTGAAATTGCCACCGTATCGTCCAGCGGCGTTGTTACCGGAAAGTCAGCCGGAAGTGTAACGATTACCGTTACGACCAATGACGGTAAATTCCAGGATTCCGTTACCCTGGCGATCCGTTCAGCCGTATCTTCTACGCCGGAATCGAACTGGCATTTGGAAGTCGCCCGTCTGACCAATATCGAACGCGAAAAAGCTGGCGTTGCCATCTTGAAGTATAACGATTATATCGCCGCCGGAGCTCAGATCCGTTCCGAGGAATTACTTACCTCCTTCTCGCACACGCGTCCGGATGGCAGCCGTTTCTTTACAGTATTTGACGATCCGAATTTCTCCTATCGGTATATCGGTGAAAATCTGGCTTTGGGTTATAAGAGCCCGGCCGAAGTCGTTGCGGCATGGATGAAATCCGAAGGACATCGCAACAATATGCTAAGCGATAAGTATACCGATATCGGTATCGGGATAACTCAAAGTGAAACCGGAAGATATCACTGGGCACAAATATTTTACAAGGGGAAATAGAGCTGATAAGGAACCGGAGCAATCCGGTTTTTCTTTTGAATCTTTTCATATCCCACAATCCGTGGTATGCTTTTTTTGTTGAAAAGGAGAAATTCTATGCTTACCATTGCCTTTATCGGATTTGGCAACAGCGTTATTCGCTATCATTTGCCATATATCCGCCATCGCAGTCACATTAAAATTAAAAGTGTTTACCGTCGTCCGGAAGATCGCAGAGACCCCGCAGAGCGTCAGCGCGAGAAACTGTATCCGGATTATATGTTCACCGAGCATCTCGATGACATCCTGTTGGATAAAGAGATCGACTGTGTCGTGATCAACACACCTGATGCCACCCATGTGCATTATGCCAAACTCGTATTGAATGCCGGCAAACACGTTTTAGTCGAAAAGCCGTTTGCTCCGACCGCAAAAGAAGCCAAAGAGGTATTTGATTTAGCCAAAGAAAAAGGGCTGATCTGCTATGTCAATCATAACCGCCGCTATGATGCAGATTTTCTTACCTTAAAGAAAGTATTGGAAAGCGGTAAATTGGGGGATATCATCGAAATCGAATCGCACTACGACTACTATAAGCCGTATGATTCCGTAAAAAACGGACCGCGTGATAAAGGCTGGTTCATTTACAGTCTGNNAACAGTCTGGGCGTGCATAATTTCGATCAGATCGTTTCAACATTCGGAGCTCCGCAACGCGTAGTCTATGATGTGCGCAGTTTCAATGCCGATGGTGCGGAGGATTACTTTGATTTGCAATTCTGCTATGGCAACATGAAAGTATCCGTAGCTTCCAGCTTATATGTATCCATTGATTATCCCCGATTTTTGGTCCATGGAACCAAGGGATCCTTTAGTAAACAGTCCCAAGGTCATCTTTCTGCCGTCAAAGCGGCTGAGCCGATCCATGCTTCTTTTCAGGTGGAAGATGAGTCAAAATGGGGAACGCTGAGCTATTTCAATGAGCAAGGTGAGCGCATCGTTGAGAAAGTCAGATCCGAAGTGACGGATTATGGCCGTCTGTATGATGATCTGCATGATATCATCCTGCACAACGCTCCCAAGATCGTCAAGGATGAACAAGTGCTTGCGGTACTGTCGATACTTGAAGCAGCGAAAGAAAATCTGCGATAAACAAAGGATTGCTACGGCAATCTTTTAATTTGATAAGAACTTTTAACTTGTCAGAACTTATTTGACTTCGATGCAAAGTTGGAATAATATTTTCATCAGAGATTATATGGAGGACTTTATGAAGGAAATTGGTAAACTTAAATATCTCATCATACTAATTCTACTTTTATCCGGTATTGTGAGCCTTATCGGACTAGTCACATCAATGGATCCACAGCATATCTCGTTTACAGCCATTACCGGTGAAACTGTTAAGATTTACGGTACGGGTATTTACAAAAATGATTCCGTCTCCGTCGCTGCTCAGGGAATAGCATCAGATCTCGTTACTCTTTGTCTCGCGATACCTGCGACTCTAATTGCTCTGTGGATTTCAATAAAGAAATCATTTCGAGCTCAGCTGACTCTTACCGGTTTGATTGGCTACTTCCTATATACGTATATGTCCTACACGTTTCTGTGGACGTATAATCCTTTATTCATCGTTTATACAGTACTGATGTCATTAAGTTTGTTTGCCTTTATTATCGCCTTGTCCTCATTTGATTTAAATACCTTAACCCATAAGTTTTCATCTGAGTTTCCAATAAAACTGATACGCGGTTATCTGATTGCGATTTCTGTCCTTCTTGCACTTCTTTGGATGGGCAAACTGTTGCCGACATTTTCCGGCGCAGTACCTGTAGGATTGGAGCATTACACTACTTTGGTTATCCAGGGTATGGATTTGGGAATTATCGTGCCCGCCGGACTGGTCAGTGCTTATTTACTTTCAAAGCGCTTTGCACTGGGCTATTTGCTGAGCAGCGTTCTTATCGTAAAAGGCATTGCCATGTTGATTGCGATTTCTATGATGATCATCAATATGAAGCTTCAGGGAGTCAGTGTCAGTTGGATAGAGATGACCGTATTTTTTGGGTTTACATTATTCTCGTTATATACATATACCCTTTTACTGAAACATGCGCATTAAAAAAGCGACTTCCGTCGCTAATACGGTCTTCCCTTACCCAACCAACCCAACTGATCCCAGTGATTGCGATCCGTCAGATTCCAGGTGTTGGACCGATGCATCAAGCGCATGACTTTAAAGAGCAAGCGGGGTTTTATGGAAACCTTGAGTTTTGGTTTGCTTTGTTCCGTGATTACTTTTTTTGCGGTACGCTGAACATTGATATTTATTCGCTTTTTGATCTTCTCTGAAACATCCTCATAACTCATAGCCGCTACATTGAAACGCAGCGAATATACCTGTGCGACACCCCAAAACTCAAGACTCTCACGCATGGTCTTGGTCGTATGCTTCGTCCCTGCCCCTGCCGCAGTCGTGATCGTGATCGCGACTTTTTTAAACATGGACGGGTGTGGGCGATGCGACATCCAGCGATATGCAAAGTGATCGAGCAGATTTTTTAACGGTGCGCTGACATCATAACTGTATACCGGTGAGGTCATGATGATACAGTCAGCCTCAATGATCGCCTGTTCGATCGCCGATACTCTCTCATGATGCGGACAGAATTGCTCACCTTTGACGATACACTGAAAACAGCCGGCACAAAACCCCGGTAAATCGGTGGGCAAGCTGATTTCTTTGATCGTCGAAGGGGTTAGAGCTGAAAGCTGCTCAAGTAAAAGCTGTCTGATATGCCAAGTACTTCCTTTTCTTAATGTGCCGTTGATCACCAAAATGTTCATAGGTTACCTCCAAAAGATGATTGTAAGCAGAAGCGATGAAAATACAATCACACCGTTAAGAATGTTGTGGGCGAGTATCGCACCGAATACACTCTTGGTTTTCACATAAAGATAGGCGTAGAATCCGCCAAAAATCACAACGGTCAGCAGTTGCAAGACATTATAAGAAAGAATCTGAAACGGAATCAGGGTAAAGGATATATGTC
Organism: Erysipelotrichaceae bacterium UBA2227; assembly: GCA_002348095.1. Classification (GTDB taxonomy): domain Bacteria; phylum Bacillota_I; class Bacilli_A; order Erysipelotrichales; family Erysipelotrichaceae; genus UBA2227. Next base: position 21,848 of record DDYT01000007.1, read on the forward strand.
CGATGATAAAGGCAAACAAAGATGTCAGAACCGCTAAAGCAATATTCATTTTATCCGGGAATCCCAGACGTTTGCCCATCAGTAATAACCCACCCATCAGTAAAGCCCGATACAGCAGCTCTTCGCTGGTTCCGGAAAGCAGTATCTGAAACAAAAAGTACCCTGCATAGTTTTTTACGGTCAGTTCAAAGGGAAACAGGTTGTCGATCGGTGTCTGAACCATCATCGCATAACCGACCCCGAACTGTATGACAAACCATAAAAGCGCAAACTGAGCCACACGTTTAGCCGAATAATGCCATTGATTCATGTTTAATCCCAACGCCGACAGTTTTTCACAATTGACCCGGGCGATCAAGACGATTAAGGCAAATGCGATCAGTCCCTGAAATATGTGATGTAGGGTGATATACAGAAAGGCATTCCCCGGATCTATAAAGGATATTGCCGGAAATATCCGATCGGCCAGAAAAAAACTGTACTTACTGATTGATTCCATCGCAATGATCATCAATAAGGCAATCGGCAGATAAATCAACTTCCTCATCTTATCCCATATCCCCCCAATAAAATCAGAGCCGAAAAGATTACGACATCCTGAAAGAAGTGAATGAGCCATGAACTGAAGAGTCCCTTGGTTTCCAACATTCCGCGACACAAGTACCATCCCAATGCCGTGCTCATTCCGATTCCGATGATTCCGCCGGGTGCCCCATAATAGTGCGCGATTCCGAAAAAGATAGCGCCTAACAACACAATATCATTTTTCTCTAAGACCCCGGTCAGTGAGGCAAGAATCGAATTGCGATAAATGATCCCTTCAAACAATGAATTACCTAACGCAAACAACAGCACAAACGGCAACAGCGAAATCAGAGTTGAAAGACTTCGGACAAATGTAAACCCGGTGACCGTTACGACGGTGCCCAGAAAAGTTCCCAATGAAATCAGGATCGCGGATATCAATGCCAGTCTTCCCCAGGAAATCCTCTGCCCGGGAATCCCAAGCCACCCGATTTTTTCCGCCTTGATACTCAAATTCCCGATAGAAAGATACGGTTGTTTCTTACACAAAACCAGCAAAAAACCAAGGACCAAAGCAGCGACCACCATTTTCAATAATATGGATCCGCCGATCTGTCCGATGAAGGTGCCGGACTTAAACCACACGGGATACTGCGGTGTATTGGCCATCACAGTCGTAAGCAGATAGCCGGCATTGACAGCCAAAAGCAGCAGATTCAGCTTGAAAACCGTTTTGATCCTAAAATAACTGACTGCAGCCAACAGCAGCATCAGTGTTACATGTAATATGCGAAATGTGATGTTTGGCAGTTTCAGTGTCGGCTGAAACAAAATAAACGGTAAATCCGAAGCCATCAATACACTGATATACGCAAACAATCTGCTTTTATTCATGTTACTCGTATTATCAATTTAGGTTAGTA
>DDYT01000067.1 GCA_002348095.1 Erysipelotrichaceae bacterium UBA2227
ATGCTCTCACAAGAGGAAGCTCTGGAAATGCGCAGTATCAAAGATTCCATCATGCTCTAGGGGCAGTCAAAGGTGGATTGATTGGTATCTATTACTTAAAACCAGGTAAAGAAGCTCTGAGACTTGATTTGTTTCGAATGGCTTATTGTGCTACGAAAGTAGAAAAAGGATATTATTTGATAATACAAGATTTATCGATTTTGAAAAAATTACTCATTCTTATCGATAAATTTGGCGTGTCATCAGAACCTGTAATTAAATATATGGAAAATTACAACGAGCACACCAACAAGATATGGAAGCAGGATTTCGACAGTAATTATAAAGGTTCCTGGCAAATTTTTGCAGACAAAAGATCTACAATAATAAAGGATAAATATATAATAAAGTATGCTGGTAGAATGCTAAGGAACTTTACAGACGCATCTCAACGAGCAGGACATATAGCTGTGGGTGAGATGTTCCTTACAAAGTATTTCTTTGAAAATAAACATTTCATGTATTTGTTTCTTAAAATGACTAGAGCAGAAGTAAGCTATCTTGACAAACACAAATCCAATGATAAAGAGTGGTTTTTATTACGAAATGAGCCTGGAGTTACAATTGTGACAATAGATGAGTTGATTGGTCTTCCACCAAAAATTAAGGCTGCATTACTTGAGATAAAAGACAATCCACTAAAAGGAGAATCACTAACAATTTACATTGATTGTGTAAAGAAAATCGTAACATTGCTTAAAAACGGGCAAGTAAATATAGACCCAAAATATTTACCGTAAAAAATGTGGTCACGATGTGGTCANNTTGCACGTTGGCAGGGGTAGTAGGAGTTGAACCCACATTAACGGTTTTGGAGACCGCTGTTCTACCATTGAACTATACCCCTACTTGGTGACCCGTACGGGGTTCGAACCCGTGAATGCATGCGTGAAAGGCATGTGAGTTAACCGTTTCTCCAACGGGCCAAGTCGTAGGCTTAACCATAATAACATAATCAACGGCGGTTTTCAATCAGAAAAAAAGGAGAAAAACAGGAAAAAAGAAAAAGAAAAACGATCATGACAAAAGAAAGTCAAAATGAAAATACGGCTGTAAGCAAACCTAAATACCATATTTATGAAAAACTGAGTCAAATATGATCAATCAAAGGGCATCGTATGAGTCAGCAGTTATTTCTTATGCTTTCTGCGAACCAGTGACAAACCGCCAAACCCGGCAATGATCGCCATATAGAAACCGAAATCATACCACCAACCCACATTATTCACCTCATAAACCCCAAACTGAGGTTCAAAGGCACTCAAAATCAACGACAGCGGCGCAATCCAACCATGCCACACACCGGTAAAAAAGCCCGCCTCACGCGCTGCGGAAGCACTTCCTCCGGGAAAACAGCCGGAAAGAGATATAACCGCCAATAACGCAATCAAACCCAACATCCATCTTCGCTTCACAATGATCACCTCGTTACTGCTATTATACAATAATTCTTGCGATACAATCGGTATTTCACTTGATACCCACACTACCCTTACCAAAGGAGTACGAATTTGATATAATCAGACAAGAGGTGGAAGTTATGAAAGAAATCATGGATACCAACAGTATCAAACGGTCGCTCATCCGAATGACCCACGAAATCATAGAGAAAAACAAAGGCAGCGAAAATATCATTTTAGTCGGAATCAAAACCCGGGGAGCAACCTTAGCCCGCCGACTTGCCGATCAGCTCGAACAGTTCGAAGGCGTACGGGTACCCACCGTTGAGTTCGACATTCGCTACTGGCGGGATGATATTGATACATCGGGCTTTAGCATACCCCAGCTTGAAATAGATACCAAAGACAAAATCGTCATCCTGGTCGATGATGTGCTCTATAAAGGACGCACCGTCCGCGCAGCCATGGATGGAATCATGCACTTTGGCCGTCCCCGCCAGATTCAACTGGCCGTACTGGTCGATCGCGGACACCGGGAACTTCCCATCCGCGCTGATGTGGTCGGCAAAAACGTCCCCACATCCACCCAGGAAATCGTCAAAGTATACTTAACCGAAAACGACCGGAAAGAAGGCGTCTATATTCTGGATGCCACGGAGATCAACCATGTTTGACATCAAAGAAACCATGCAATTTGCGAAAGAACTGCTCGAAATCCCCAGCCCGACCGGCTATACCCACCAAGCCGTCCAATGGCTCAAACAACAGGCCGAATCCATGGGATACAGCTGTGAAATCACTCCCAAAGGAAACCTGATGATCCACATCGCAGGAGAAAATGAAGATTCCAGCCTGGGCATATCCGGCCATACCGATACCCTCGGACTGATGGTACGCTCCATCACTTCCCAAGGAACCCTGTTGGTAACCAATATCGGCGGACCGATCATTCACACCCTGGACGGTGAATATTGTACGGTCATCACCCGGACCGGCCAAAAGATATCCGCGACGATCCTCTCGACCACACCGTCTATGCACGTATACAAAGAAGCAGACAGCGCGACCCGAACAATCGACACCATCGAAATCCGATTGGACGAATGTGTCCGAAACAAAGAGGATGTTCTGAAACTGGGCATCGGCCACGGCGATTTCGTTGCCATTGACCCCAAAACGACCCTCACCGAAAGCGGATTTATCAAATCTCGTTTCCTCGACGATAAAATATCGGTCGCCATCATCTTCGGTGTGCTGAAAGCCATGAGCTCACAAGCCATTAAACCCCGATGCAATGTCACATGCATCATTTCCACCTACGAAGAAACCGGACACGGAACTTCCTGGATTCCTCAGAACATCAGAGAAATGCTTGCTGTGGATATGGGATGCATCGGAAAAGATTTGGCCTGCACCGAATACGACGTATCCATCTGTGCCAAAGACAGCTCCGGCCCCTACGACTACGAGATGGTCAGCCATCTGATCGAACTGGCCAAAGCTGAGAAATGCAACTACGCCGTCGATATTTATCCGTATTACGGATCGGATGTATCTGCCGCTTTGCGCGGCGGACAGAATATTAAAGGCGCCTTGATCGGACCGGGCGTTCATGCCTCCCACGGCATGGAACGAACCCACCAAGACGCCATCGAATCATCGATGAAACTGCTATTTGCCTACTTAACGAAATAAACCGGTTATACACCGGTTTTTTCGAAATAATTCAACAGATTGGCCGTGGGATCGATCTTCGGTTTCAGAATTGAACTGCGACTGGTCATCAACACCGTCACCCCCGGACCATGTCCCGCAATGAAACTGTCCCCATGAATGATCACACCCACCGTACCGGAACCCTTCAGATAATCCGGACCGTGATGGTTGGCATGATCCTCAATAAACACGATATCCCCAAAACGGAGCTGATCAAGATTCAGCTCTTTTAACGTCTGCGGATCGCGGGTCATGATATCATAATCTCCCGACATCATCGTTGAAGAACCCAACCCCGAACCCATCAGATACGCCGGAATCACCGCAGTGACACCCACGACCAACTGACCATCGACTTCCTCGATATTCAGCTTATCCAACAAGGAGGGATCCATGTTCATACAAACCACCTCAGGATAATCCAACAATTGTAACCCTTGACCCAATGACTTAATCAGAATCTTATCATCCACCGCCAGAGAGTCCAACACCTCATCCGCAAAATACACCATCACATGATCGGCCCCGCCATGCTTCCCGGTCACAACACCCAACGAACCCTTACCGTCACCGGTAATGACCTTCGCGATATTGCCCACACAAGCCAATACATTCAACGCCGCATCTTCCATCGCATCCGCATTTTTCATCGACACACCCGGCTCCACATGATCGCCCATCAGCCCCATGCACACATCCCCGATTTTCGCATTGTACGTAATCGCCGCAGTCGCCGGCAAGATGCGCGGCACTCCGTCACTGCCGATCCGATAACCCGGCGCACGCATGATCGGATGATGAATCCGACCCTGAACCGACTGCATCACACATTTTTCCTTGTTTGTTTTTAACATCATGACCTCCTGTATTTGTACTATCATACCGAAAAAAACCGAAATTGAAAAGAAAATATGCACAACTGCTATATAATATAGAAAAAGGGGGAGTGAGTATGGAAGGACTTCTGATATTTCTGATGGTCATGGCCATCCTGTTATATATCCAGTTTCCGCACACCGAAGGCAAAGACTGCAACTGGATGAAAGGGTACTGCGCCCACCGCGGACTTTTTGACAAAGCACAGGGCATCGAAGAAAACAGCCCCAGCGCTTTTCAACGGGCCGTCGATGCCGGACTGAATATTGAAATGGACGTACGCATCACCCAAGACAGAGAACTGATCGTTTTTCACGATGCCAATGGCCACCGGATGTTGGGTGTCGATCAAGCCATTGAATCGATGACACTCGAAGACATCCGCCGTTATCCGCTCATAAACACCAACGAACATGTCATGACCCTTCGCGAGTTTCTGACCATGGTCAACGGGTGTGTCGGACTGATCATTGAAATCAAAGCAACCTCCGACAACCAACTGACCGCTCGGCTTTGCGCCGAAGTTCTTGATCAGTACACAGGCCGTTATGCGATATGCTCATTTCGCCCGGAGATCATCCGCTGGTACAACATCCACCGTCCCCAAGTGATCCGCGGACAGCTGATCGAAAATATGCTGGGCAGCCACACCCACACCCCCATCATCCGCCTGTTACAAAGCTTTAACGGCTTTGCGATGTTTACAAAACCCAACTACCTTAGTGTCGAATACCGCCATGCCAAATTCTTCCGCTGGATCCGTGCATTTGGCGGAATCTTGTGCGTCTGGACGATCCGCGATCAGACCTGGATGGACAGAAAGCCTCATCCGGCCGATACGGTCATCTTCGAAAATGTGAAAATTTAACCAGATTTCCCATTCGCTCTTCACATAATCTGCTTTAGTGCTATAATTATGCATGTTAGGCGGGATACACATGAACTGGATCGAAAAATATTTTGGCGCAACCGGACTGAAACCGGATCAGATCGTCGGACCCATTCCACCAACCATGGAAAACATCAAGCGGACCCTCAAGATTGCCTGGCCATCGGCAACCGAAGCGGTACTGATCAGCTTGATCGGGGCAGTCGATATGATGATGGTCGGCCAACTGGGAGCAGGTGCCATCGCTTCCGTCGGAATTACCAACCAGCCCAAATTCATTCTTTTCTCCGTCATCATCGCCCTTAACATCGGTCTGACCGTCATTGTCTCCAGACGCAAAGGCCAAAAAGACGCCGCATCAGCCAACCAAGTGGTACGAAATGCCATCGTTATCACGACATTGATCGCAGCGCTGTTTTACTCTGTAGGATACATCTATGCTCCGCAAATATTGAAATTCTCGGGTGCCACGGCGGACTACATCGATACATCGATCGTCTATTTCCGCATTGTGCTGATCGGGCTGTTTTTTTTCAGTATCGGCTCAACCATCACCGCAGCCCAACGCGGTGCCGGCAACACCAAGATTTCAATGAAAACCAATATTTCTGCTAACGTAGTGAATGTCATCTTCAATTTTCTACTGATCAACGGGATCTGGATTTTCCCGCGCTGGGGCGTCATGGGCGCAGCCGTCGCGACGGCGATGGGTAATGTGGTCGCATTTCTGATTGCGATCCGCTCAGCCTCGACCAAAGACAGCTTTATTTCACTTTCATTTAAACAGGACTGGCGTCTGCACAAAGCGTCGATCCTGTCCTTAATCAATATAAGCAAATCTGCATTGGTCGAACAAATCTTCTTGAGGATTGGTTTTTTCACGTATGTGCTCGCCGTCGCCGGACTTGGGACCATCGCCTTTGCGACCCATCAGGTCGTCATGAACATCATGACCATCTCCTTTGCGGTCGGAGACGGAGTGTCAATTGCCTGCTCATCGCTGGTCGGACAGAGTCTGGGAGCCAAACGTCCGGACTTGGCCATCATCTACGGAAAAACATCCCAACGCATCGGCTTTCTGATTGCGATCGTCCTGGGACTGCTGATTGCGGTATTTCGCGTCGAGATCATCTCACTGTTTAACACCGATCCGCAAATCATCTCGTCCGGCTCGATCATCATGCTTATATTGTCCGTCATCATGTTGTTTCAGATCGCCCAAGTCATCACCATCGGCTCATTGCGAGGGGCGGGCGATGTCAAATTTGTGGCTTATATTTCACTGCTCAGCGTAACGATCATCCGGCCGCTGCTCACCTACATCTTCGCCTATCCGCTGGGATGGGGTCTGACCGGGGCCTGGGCATCGGTACTGCTTGACCAAAGCCTGCGCTATCTGATCGGCAAATGGCGCTTCGCACAAGCCCATTGGACGCGCATCGAAGTATAAGTGCAAAAATTATCATAGTCAAACAAGTGAATTTGGAGTATAATTATAACGGTTAAGAATGAAAACAGGAGGAAAAAATGGCTAAGAAATTTATGAGTATGGATGGCAATACCGCCACTTCCCACATTGCATATGCATTTACGGAAGTTGCCGGTATCTATCCGATCACACCTTCCTCGACCATGGCGGAACTGGTAGACGCCTGGGCATCGCAAGGAAGAAAGAATGTATTTGGTGCAGTAGTGAAAGTCGTAGAAATGCAATCCGAAGCCGGTGCATCCGGTGTCGTTCACGGTGCATTGCAAGGCGGTACGTTATCGTCCACCTTCACCGCTTCTCAAGGTTTACTGTTAATGATTCCGAATATGTATAAATGGGTAGGGGAAATGCTTCCGGGTGTTATCCACGTCTCGGCCCGCTCTTTGGCTACCCGTGCTTTATCCATTTTTGGTGATCACCAGGATATTTACGCAGTCCGTCAGACCGGATTTACGATGATCGCATCGCACTCCGTTCAGGAAGCCATGGACTTGGCCGGTGTCGCACACCTGACCGCCATCAAAGCGTCCGTTCCGTGTATGCACTTCTTTGACGGATTCCGTACATCGCACGAAATCCAGAAAATCGAAGTCATCGATTACGAAGATCTGGCAAAACTGATCGACAAAGAAGGCTTGGAAAGATTCCGAGCCAACGCACTCAACCCGCACACCAACCCGGTGACCCGCGGCGGTGCTGAGAACGATGACATCTACTTCCAAGGCCGTGAAGCCCAAAATACGCACTACGCCAAAGTACCGGCGATCGTTGCGGATTACATGAAAGAAATTTCCAAACTGACCGGCCGTCACTATGCACCGTTTGTCTACTACGGAGCGCCGGATGCCGATCGTATCATCATCGCTATGGGATCAGTCACGGAAACCGTTGCTGAAGTCATCGACGCACTGAATGCGGCCGGCGAAAAAGTCGGTTTGGTCAAAGTTCACTTATACCGTCCGTTCTCGGTCGAATTCTTAAAAGAAGTCTTGCCGGCAACCGTCAAGAAGATCGCTGTATTGGATCGTACCAAAGAAGTCGGATCGACCGGCGAACCGTTGTTTGTCGATGTTTACAACTCGCTGCACGGCTATAACGGCATCGAAACGATCATTGGCGGACGCTATGGTTTATCATCCAAAGATACCCAGCCGCAAGATATCAAAGCGGTCTATGATCACTTAAACAGTGAAAACCCATTCACCGGATTTACCATAAGCATTAATGACGATGTCACTCATCTGTCTTTGAAAGTCGATCCGGAGTTCAGTGTTAAAAACGATTACACATCCTGCCTGTTCTACGGATTGGGTTCGGACGGTACCGTTTCCGCCAACAAAAACTCCATCAAGATC
>DDYT01000068.1 GCA_002348095.1 Erysipelotrichaceae bacterium UBA2227
TTTAGTTTTCAAAGATCGCTAGGCTTGGTTTTTTTTGCCCCTCAACGAGCAGGCTTGTACATAATATCAAATACCCCCAAGCTCTGTCAACCATTAAACCGCACTTTCTTGAAAAAGTTTTTCAGTGATCAAAAAAAGGCAAAACGCCTATAAAAAAAGCCGGATTGCCCGGCTGATCAAATCGGCAGATTGCGCCGTTTGAAAATCAATATCGAAAGACCATAACAACCCAAACCGATCAATGCCATCGCAAACAACGGCAACGGCTGATAGCCGGCAACAATGATATCATTGGGCTGATACAATGTCAGCAGCGTAAAGTACTTCAGCACTTCCAGTTTATCCCCCTGCGCCGTGAGCATCTGAAGGATCAGAAAGCCCACCGGAAACGCAGTACCAAACAACACGGCATTCTTTCCGTCATTAAACAGACAGGAAGCCAGAAAAGCAATCGAACTGATCGCAAACAAATATAACAAAAGTGCCAGATTGATCGTCAGAAATTTGGTAACTTCCAGTTCGCCGGGAAACTGAACCTCAGAGAAAATGAATCCTGAAAGCAGAATTGCCAGAACCAACACGATCAGCATCAGGCAAAATGCCAAAGCTTGCGTAACAACGATTCTGCCCCGCGAGTTGGGTGTAGAAAGTAAGTAAGCCATCGAACCGTTATCAACCATCTTACCAATAAGCCGATATCCCACGATCGAAACGAAAATCGTCGGAAACCCGACCGCAAGAAACCCGTAAAAATAAGAAGCCAAAAATCCGACATAAGTAGGCACCTGCAACTGATAACCAAATGCCTTGATCAGTTCCTGAGGCAACAGTTTGAGCATCGCCTCCATCGAATCGATCATAACAGGGTCATACATGTACATGATCGTCAGTGAATAGAAAATCATTACAGCACAAAAAACCGAGAGTAACTTCCAGTTGGCTTTCCATGTTGCCAAAAACAATGGTACACTCATCGCTGATCACCTTCCCTTCCGTAAAATTTCATAAACACATCTTCCAGCCGCTGTACCTTCACATCAAGATCCAACACATCGATTTGCTTCAGTGCTTCATAAAACGGCTTAAAGTCACCCACGACCTCCACATCCGCAAACGTCGCATTCTCATAGATAACCGACATTCCCAACTGTTTCATCTTCTCGATTTCTTTCGGATGAGCGAGTGATATCGTAAAAATCTTGCGCCGATGCTTTTTGACCGCCTCGATATCCTCAATCAACACGATCTTACCGTCTTTGATCATCGCGATCCGATCACACGTCTTATCGACTTCCTCAAAACTGTGCGAAGACATCAAAATCGTTTTGCCGCGTTTTCGCTCTTCTTTGACCAGATTGACAAACACCTGCTGCATCAATGGATCCAAACCGCTGGAAGGTTCATCAAGAACATAGATTTTGGGATCGTGCATAAATGCCGTGATCAATCCGACTTTCTGCTTCATCCCTTTGGACATCTTTCGGATTTTGCCCTTAGGATCCAGTTCAAACATTCTGAGCAGTTCATTCAAACGGGTTTTGTCCTTGATGTTGCGCATCTGCAACTGAAAATTCAAAAATTCGATCCCGGTCATTTCATCAAATAACGACATCTCCCCGGGAATGTAGCCGACATTTGCCTGAATCTTCGCGGCATCCGACCAACTGTCAGAACCTTCAATCAGGATACTTCCATGCTGAGGTTTCATAAACCCGAGCATACAGCGGATCGTCGTCGTCTTACCGGCACCGTTGGGACCGACATAACCGAAAACTTCCCCTTCTTTGACTTGAAAACTCACATCCGTAATTCCTTTTTTGCTGGGATAAAGCATGGTACAATTCTTTACTTCAATCACGCAAATCACTCCCTTTCCAATGGATTTGACTTCCCCACTGCCGGTTGACGGAATCGGATTCACTTAACACCCAACCGCCGCTGGGATAAAATGTCATTTCGCCAACAACAACTCTTGCATCTATTATATAACAATCGACCCGCACATATACAAAGGGTTCACAGACTTTTTTCGCCAGTTCATAGAGCGCAGGCAGATGGCTCGATATATCCGGCACGCTTTTCGCACACGTTCCCGTTGAGAAAACATAGGGATGCGGCTGATTATCAAAATCCAGGATGATCCTTTCCTTATCGGGAGAATCCGGAAAGTTATACTGAATATAGGTCGGCTCCCCGTTAAAACAAAACACTTTATAATCTTCCAAAGAGTGACCATCCTTTGTGATCCAAGGCTCGACCACGTAGGTACGCATCTTGGGATGGTAGCACGGTTCACGGTAATAGATCCGATAGTCCCGCGATTCACAGATTTTTAGACTGTTTTTCGCGGTGTCAATATCCTCTTTTGACATAACGATAAAATTCCATTTGGACGCATTGGACACTTTGACCACATAAGGCATCGGATAATCATCCCAACGAAGATCATCGATCGAAGTACAGACATCCAGCGATTCAATGACATGATCCCCCAGACCGATCTGCCGGCAATAATCCTTGACTCCGGCCTTATCGCTGCACCGAATCTGCAGATCCGAGGGGCCGGTGATTTTCATCGCCATTAAAACTTCAGAATAGTCCTTTGGATGTTTGATATTCGGCCATCGTTTATAGGTTAAAAAGTATCGGAGGTAGTTGTATGTATTATCATCGATGATCCAAAGCCACTCAAAAAACTTCTGCCGAAACTTACTTCTGAAATCATTCTCCATCCCGCAAATCGCTTCCTTTCCAAGGAATCTGACTTCCCCAAGTCAAATTAATCCGATCACTGCGACGCAGGACCAGTCCGCCCGAAGGATAAAAAGTCATTTCCGTAACATATAATTGTTCATCGACCATTAAAAAATCCACTCTTACAAACACAAACGGCTGACATAGTCTTTCACTGATTGAGTACATCGTCGGCAAATACGGCCGGATATCCCACACGGTGTCGCTGTTTCTTCCGCTGACAAACGGATATTCAACACGCTCATTCGAAAAATCAATCATGACTCTGTCATTCTCCTGAGTGTCCGGATAATTGATCTGAATATAGGTTGGCTTCCCGTCAAAGCAATGAACCTTATAATCAGCCAATGTTTCATTCGGTTTGCCCAATCGGGGTTCGACAACGTAACTTCGCTTCGCATAACGATAACAGTTTTCCCGGTAATACACCGAATGATCTAATCGACTGTAGTAACCCAACTGTTTTTTCGCCCATTCGATATCTTCTTTCGTCCGTACCTCGACATTGCAATGCGATGCATTGCTTACCTTTACGATGTAGGGCAACGCGTAACTTTCCCACTGAAGATCAGCAGGATCCGTCTGAACATCCAACGGTTCGATCACATGATCCGAAAACCCATGCTCCCGGACATACTCTTTGACCGTCGCTTTATCACAACATCGGACCTGAAGTTTCGATGGTTTTGACATCTTCATCGCAAAGAGAATATCCGAATAATACGAGGGATTCCGCTGATTGAGCCACCGCTTATAATTAAAAAAATAGTGAACATGATTGTATGGCTTATCCGGAACCCACTTAAGAAACTCAAACAGCCACTGCCGCTTCCGTTTATTCAATTTGAACCGATTCATCATCTTCTGCTCCTATATGAAAATATTTGAATATACGGTAAACCCTTAACGTATTGAGTCGGCTGAACTTTCCGGATTTTTCCAAGGTCAGATGTACCTGTCCGGAGTACATCGGACTCAGCGGATACTTCTGATCCTGACATTTCCCTTGCACCCACATCAATGCTTCATTTAGCCTTGGGTCAGCATCATGTTTTGAAAAGACAAAATACTCCAGTGACCGTAAGACATCGTAATGCCAGTGACTGGGATAGTGCATGGACAGAAAACGGGGATCTATGATCCGGTCATCCTTGTCACTGAGAAAAAGACGGTGAATCAGCAAAAACTCTTCCGCCCGCCGACGTGCACTTGTAACTTCATCAAGACGATATTCATATCCCTGACATGTATATTCCCAAAGACCTTCCAGGACACAGATCGTCGTGTGGAAAGAACCGTGGTGTACCGGAGAACGCGGGTGACGGCAGTTATATCCGCCATCGGGCAGTTGCATGTCGATCAGATAATCGATCAGCGATTTCAGCTGATCCGACTCGACACCGAAGTACGCCGAGATATTCAGAAACATCCCCGTGATGCAGCAGTCACTGTATATGCGTTGAGCTGTGGGGGACATACCGCCGTCACGACCTTTTTCTTCATCCAACACCCGCCGGCAAATATCCAACAGGGATCGCTGCGGTTCGATGCCCAGGTTTCTCAATAACAAAAGCGTATAATGGGTGCTTGTCCACTTGGGCCGATAGTACCCTTCGCCCCAGTGACCATCGGGTTTTTGAAGTGTCAAGAGCGTTTTACCCCAACCGCGATCGGAAATCTCTTTCTTCAGCGCAGCACAAACCGACTCATCTTCGTCAAACAAATCCCGATGAACCTGATAAACGATGGAAGGATCTCCTTGACAAAGCCAAGCAACCACATCGCTGCGCATGATTACAGAACGGGTGTACCGGATCGAGCCGTGTTGATCAGATCATCCTGTTGAGCGGAAAGTTCGGCCTTAAGATCCTCAATCTGCTGCAGATGATGCTGTTTCTGACGTGTCAGCTCCTCGATCGTCATCTGCGCTGATTTGACTTCCTTTTGTAAGTCACGGATCGTTATTTTATTCTTAAAGAAAGACACCAACCCGAAGAGAAATACCAACAGGCCGCCCAAGGCCACGGAAAGCAAAATTACCAATGATCCGGACAAGGAAAATGTCCAGAAGAAAAGGCGGACCGTCATAATCTCGGCATTGGTAATGGCAAAGATCGCAATAATGATTGAAAGTAAAATAAAAAAGATAAATTGCTTTTGCATGATGATGACCCCTATCTTTTTTTATGTATAACGAAATTATACTCTCAGAGCTCAAAAAAAGAAACGGCTTACGCCGCTTCCTTCACATTCTTTTTCATCTTTTTGAAATATACCAATCCACCGGCGGTAGCACCCAGTGCAAACAGCAACAGATAAATCCAAAGATCTGATCCGATGCTGCCCGAATCCACCAAGACCAACAGAGTGCGTGCAGGAACCATGACTTTGTTACCGGAGATTTTCTCAATGACTTCCGTTCCCGCCTTTTCGCCGTTGACCACGATTGCCCAACCGGACTGTTCAAGTTCAACTTCCACGGCTTCATCGTTGGCATTCATCAGCACTGCAATGGTTTCCCAGGAGTCGCCGTTGGCTTTGCCCGATAAGGTATACCCCACCATATTGGCCGCCGGCATATCCATAAACTTCAGATGTGCCCGGATCATCGATGCTTCCGGCATACGGAAGGCCGGGTGAGCTTTTCGCAAGGCAATCAGCCCTTTAAAGAACTCGACATTGTCCTGATACTGGGCTTTGCGGTTGTAATCCAGCTGATTGACACTGTCAGGGGATTTATAGGAGTTATGATCGCCGCCTTTGGTACGCAGAAATTCACTGCCCGCATGAATAAACGGGATCCCTTGTGAAGTCAGTACGATGGCATTGGCCAAGCGGTGCATCGCTATCAGCTCTTCTTCCGACGCCTCCGGATTGCTGACCATCAGCTTATCCCACAATGTCAGATTATCATGCGCTTCGACATACGTAATGGTATGATACGGTTCTTTTGCCCACGGTGTCTTGGAATATTTAACTTTCGAGTAATCGATCGCATTGAACATGATCGAACCCACGATACCAAACTTGATGCTCTCTTCCATATTCGGCGCACCGTTGACGAATCCGCGATCGGTGTCCGTGAAAACGTGACCCTTCAATCCGTCACGGATATCATCGGAAAAGGCTGCGATCCGCTCTAATCGTGCGGTGTT
This sequence comes from Erysipelotrichaceae bacterium UBA2227, assembly GCA_002348095.1. Classification (GTDB taxonomy): domain Bacteria; phylum Bacillota_I; class Bacilli_A; order Erysipelotrichales; family Erysipelotrichaceae; genus UBA2227. Next base: position 5,910 of record DDYT01000068.1, read on the forward strand.
TTTCTTTAAGGCTTTCTGATCATCAGGCAACGGTGATTCCCCGCCGGTCCAACCTTCACCATAAATCAAAATGCTCGGATCGACTTCGTCCAAGGCCGCCCGGATCGCATTCATCGTTTCGATGTCATGCAACGCCATCAGATCAAAACGGAATCCGTCGATATTATATTCGGTAGCCCAGTAAACGACTGAATCGACAAAATGCTTACGCACCATCGAACGCTCAGAAGCCGTTTCGTTTCCGGTCCCTGAACCGTTGGAGAATCCGCCGGCATCATTGAAACGATAGTAATAGTTCGGTACGATCTTACTGAAATCTGAATCCGCCGATGCACCGGTATGATTATAAACGACATCCATGACGACTCGGATGCCGGCCTTATGCAAGGCCATGACCATTTGCTTAAATTCGTTGATTCGTACTTCCCCACGGGTCGGATCAGTGGAATATGAACCTTCGGGCACATTGAAATGCTGAGGATCATAACCCCAGTTAAACGAATTGTTTTGCAGCGTCGTTTCATCGATCGAACGGAAATCAAAGGCAGGCAGCAAATGCAGATGCGTGATGCCCAAATCGATCAGATGATCCAAACCCGTCTTGATTCCGTTAGGACCCGTGGTTCCCCGTTCGGTCAATCCTAAGAACTTCCCTTTGTTGACGATACCCGACTCAGGATGCACTGAAATATCCCGAATGTGCAGCTCATAGATGATCGCATCGGTCAGGGCTTTGAATGTCGGCCGCTTGTCATTTTCCCATCCTTCAGGATTGGTCCGACTTAAATCGACGACCATCCCGCGCAGTCCGTTGACACCGACCGCACGGGCATACGGGTCGACCGCTTCATTGACATTACCCAAAACATCCACCAAGTAGGTGAAATATGTTCCATGCAAGTCACCGGTTTGTTCAATAATCCATACACCCTTATCGGACTTGATCATCGGAACCGTCTTTGTGGCAGACCCGCCGCTGCCGGCGGCATATAAATTCAATGAAACCTGGTTGGCACTGGGTGCCCAAAGTTTGAATGTCGTTTTTTCCTTGGTATAAACTGCCCCAAGCTCCCCTTCATAAGTGAACGCTTCTTCAAAGGGCTTGGTTGAAAATACACCGTTAAAAATGATATTGATCGATCCGTAACCGTCTCGGCTGAGCGTATAGGGTTTCGATAGGTCCAACGGTTCACTCAGCAAAATCGTAAAGCTGCTGCTGGCCACCGGTTTACCGCCGTCCTCACGGAAGACAATGTTTCGGATCCCGACTTCCTGTGTGCCTGATCTGACGGTCAGCCCTTCTTTTTTGTCATAAACCAGCGGAATCGGGACAGTGGTCGTGACCGTGATCTGATCGACAGCATCCAGTTTCGCACTTAAAAACTTCGGTGACAAATCCACTTCATTGAGATTATAGTAAATGCGCGAATCCCCTTGCAACAGCCAGACTTCCAGCACACCATGCTTCGCTCGGCTGACCGGAATGTAGCGGTCGGAATCGACATCCTTTGCAAGCCATTCGCCTTTACGGACGATAAATCCGATGTCACTGGCTCCTTTCAGATCGATCTTAAAGGTTGCAATTTTCCCGTAACTGTCCTCGGAAGTAAAATTATAAGACTTACCGTCCTGACCTCGGGGCCAAACCCACAGATTCCACTGGTCAAAATTCTTATCAAAGCGATGATAATGGATCTTGAGGGTCAGATCCCCTTCCAGCGGTGGCGGCGGAGTGACCGGTCCGGTTGAAGGTTTACTCAGATATACTTCCGGATCTGCGGATTTCAGCCAGATTTCCCCTTTGCCGGCGGAAATGGTAAAGAATCGGTCGGAATCGACATCTTTCTGTTGCCAGTCATTTAGTCGGACAATAAACCCAAACTCCGTTGCATCGGTTTCCAATTGAATGACGGCCACTTTGCCGAAATCATCTTCACCGGTAAACGAATAAGACTTCCCGTCTTTCCCTTTTTCCCATAACCACAAATTCCATCCTTCGTAATTGCCATCGGGACG
>DDYT01000061.1 GCA_002348095.1 Erysipelotrichaceae bacterium UBA2227
GTGAGATGGGTGACTATCTTTATACCTACCCTCATCAAGTCACAAAAGGTGCCAAAGAAGTGACCTTTGAACGTTTTGACGGTGAAGGGATGATCACGATCCCCTTAGATCCCAAACTGGACGCAAAAGCCAACGCAAAAAAACTGTTTCAAAAGTATCAGAAAGGTCACAGCGGTCAGCCGCACATTCAACATCAGATCGATTTGTGCCAAGAGGAAATCACGTATTTCGAAGCCCTTCAACAACAACTGGAAATCGCGGATGTGCAGGACGCCAAGGAAATCCGTCAGGAACTGGCGAAGCGCGGGTATATGCCAGCCGTTGTATCAAAAATTCGCAGGCAAAAGGAAATCAGGCCCAATTACTTAACCGTTAAATTCAATGACCAAACGACGATCTATGTCGGTAAGAACAACCTTCAAAATGACTATCTGTCCTTCAAACTTGGCAGAAAGGATGATTGGTGGTTTCATGCCAAGGATACTCATGGCGCACATGTCATCGTCCAAACCGATAACTTCGATGAAGACGTTATCCGGGCATCGGCTCATTTAGCCGCCTACTACTCTAAAGCCCGCCACTCTTCCAGTGTTCCGGTGAATTACACGCAAGTCAAAAACATAAAAAAGATCCCTAAATCGGTTGCCGGTTTGGTAAGGATCTCTAACTATAAAACCATCTTCATTGATCCAGATGCAAGTCTGATTCAGTCGTGGATGCTTAGAAAACAGAGAGTTTAACTTAACTTTCTGTTTTTCTTTTCAAATGAATAAAACTGGACTGCCACAGCTTTGATTTATGCTCTCCTTTTGTACACAAAAAGCCAACGCATTTCAAATTTGAAAAACCGCTTATTCAGCGGTTTGATTGGATACTAACTTCCAAAACTCAAATAACAATAGCGGTATCAGAGATAGCCCCATGATCCAACCCCAGTTCTGTAAGCTTACCGAGGTCAGCTTAAATATGCTTTGTATCGGCGGGATCAGCAATACTCCAAACATCATCGCCATATTCACGATGATCGCCAGCCATAAGTATTTATTGACAAACAAAGATTTCAGTATGGACACCCTTCCGGAATGCACATAGAAAGAGAAGAACAGCTGTGAGAATCCGAGCACAGAGAAAGCCATGGTACGGCCGCTTTCAATGTTGATCTGATTGCCCAACAAGAAAGCTGCCGTCGTCACAGTACCAATCAATGTGCCACCCAATAAGATCCGAATGACCATCGATTTACCCATTAGTGATTTTGATGTATCGGGTTTGCGACTCATAATCCCTTCCTGCGCCGGATCGACACCCAGCGCTAACGCTGGAAGTGAATCCGTCACTAAATTAATCCAAAGAATATGGATGGCTAATAATGGCAGCGGCCAGTTCAGCAGTACCGCCAACAACAGCACAAACAGTTCGCCGGCATTACAGCTGAGCAAATAAGAAATCGCCTTGGTAATGTTGTCTCGAATCCGACGTCCTTCTTCGACTGCTGATACCACGGTCGCAAAGTTATCATCGGTCAATACCATATCCGCCGCACTTTTCGCAACTTCGGTTCCGACGATGCCCATCGCCGCTCCGATATCCGCTTTTTTCAGAGCCGGAGCATCATTGACCCCGTCACCCGTCATCGCTACGATATCGTCATGACGTTTCCAAGCCGCAATTATGCGCATTTTATGTTCAGGGGAAACCCGTGCGTAAACGCCGATGGATTTGACTCGCTCAAACAACTCATCATCACTCATCGCATCGAGATCCACCCCGCTGATCACCGAAAGATCATCACGCAGTAAACCGATTTCTTTACCGATGGCTTTCGCCGTCAGCGCATGGTCACCGGTAATCATGACCACACCGATCCCAGCCTGCTTACACTTGACGATCGCCTCCGTCACTTCCGGACGAGGAGGATCGATCATCCCGGTCAGACCGATAAACACCGCATCGCTCTCTAAGGTGACATCCCCATCAATGACTTCACCATTGACCTCTTTAAACGCAGCGGCCAGTACGCGCAGCGCATCCTGTGCCATCCGCTGATTTTGTTGCCGAATGATTTTCTTATCTTCGTCACTGATCGACCGGATATTCCCGTTATCAAGAATATACGATGCAATGTTTAATATCTCATCGACCCCGCCCTTGATATAGGCCAAGGTCTCCTCTTTATAACTGTGAACCGTCGTCATACGCTTACGCCCGGAATCAAACGGAACTTCCGCGATCCGGGGATACTGACGAAGAACTTTTTCATCAATAAAATCATCTGCCCAATCGGCCAGGGCGGTTTCGGTGGGATCGCCCTGCCACTGTCCATCGACCAGACGGGCATCATTGCACAAACGGTTGGCCAATGCCAGTGTTTCCAGATGCTGATCACTACTGACCCAATATTCTGTGACTTTCATTTTATTCTGGGTCAGCGTTCCGGTTTTATCCGAACAGATCACCGTCGTCGATCCCAACGTTTCTACAGATGGAAGCGTCCGGATGATGGCATTGCGCTCAACCATTCGGGATACACCCAACGCCAAAACGATCGTCGAAACGGTCGGCAGACTTTCCGGAATGATGGCGACCGCCAACGATACGGCCGTCAGAAACATTTCAAACGGTTCTTTTCCTTCCAAGACACCGACAAAAAAGATTGCGGCACAGGCGAGTAACGCCACGATGCCCAACACTTTCCCCAGCTGATTGAGCTGCTTCTGCAACGGTGTCAGCTCGACCTCCGATTTGCTCAGCATTTTCGCGATTTTACCGACCTCGGTGTTCATGCCGGTTGCCGTAACTAACCCGGCACCGCGGCCATAAGTTACCTGACCGGAAGCATAGGCCATATTCAAACGATCGCCCAACGGCGATTTTTCACTGATGACTTTCGAAGCATCTTTGGTCACGGGGACGGATTCCCCGGTCAGTGATGCTTCCTGAATCTGCAGGCTGCTCGTTTTGATCAGACGCATATCCGCATTGACCAGATCGCCGGTTTCTAATATAAGAATATCCCCGGGAACCACCAGGTTTTTGGTAATGACCTTCTCCTGGCCTTCACGCAATACCCGTGAAGTCGGAGCAGACAGATCTTCCAGTGCTTTGAGTGCAGTCTCCGCTTTGGCTTCCTGTATATACCCCAAAATCGCATTGATGATGACAATGGCCATAATGATGCCGGCATCCACGACTTCCCCAAGCAAACCGCTGATCAACGCCGCAATGATCAGAATGATGATCATCACATCTTTAAACTGATCGAGAACGGCCATCAGAAAACTTTTCTTTTTCGCCGCATCCAACTGATTATACCCGTAGGTGTCTAACCGCTCTTTTGCTTCTGCTTCACTGAGTCCCTGATGAACATCTCTGTCACTTACGGACTCTTCAACCGATAAGGTATGCCATAAAGTTTCTTGATCCATGATTTTCTCCTGTTTGGTAGAAAAAAAGACTCTACCCGTCGATAAAGTCTCAAACTTCACACAGTATCCGGGCAAATTGCCGTGTTGACGAACACTGAACCACATGGGTGTTTACTCCCTTTAACAAAGAAAAGTATAGAGCAAATCAACACCATTGTCAAACTCCTCAAGACACTTTGCTCTGTGATTGACAACCTCAAATAAAGGCGTATAATACATAGTGATTAATAGTTAAGCATGTTTAACTATTTTGGAGGTGACCATGTTCAACGGATTTCATAAAGACAAAGATACCGAAACCATTCATCGATTCATGCATCATTTTAAACCCCGGCCCAGACAGAGCGACTTGAGGCCAAGTGAAATCATGGTACTGATGATGATTGCCCGTACAACCGAACAGAACAAGAGCTCCCCTTTCCCTTCTCAGATAAGCAAAGCCCTCAATCTCTCACGGCCGGCTATTACACCGATCCTCAATCAGCTGGAAAAAATGGGGTATATTATCCGCCAGTTTGATCCGATCGACCGCCGAAAAACGCGCATCGTGATCCAAGCCAAAGCCATGGATGCCTTTATGGCCAACTGCTCCATGTATCAGAAGCAGATTGATCTGCTGAAAGATCAGATGAAAGAGGATTTTGATATGATGCTCATTTTGATGGAAAAAGCCAACACCCTCTTATCCAACCAACCGAAGGAGAATACCGATGAAGAAAGTATTTAGTTATCTCAAATATTATTGGTGGCAGATCCCGCTGATTTTTGCCTTGGTTTTCAGTCAGACCCTGCTGGAACTCGAACTGCCCGACTACATGAGCCGCATCATCAACGAAGGAATTCTGACCAAAGACACCGCGCTGATCATCGAAATCGGCACGCAGATGTTACTGATTTCTTTGGCCGTATCCGCCTTGGCCATTACGGTCAGCTTTATCTCCGCCCGGATCGGTGCCGGCTTATCCAACCGCTTAAGAAAAGACTTATTCGTAAAGATTGAAAACTTCTCATTGATCGAATTTGAAAAATTTACCACCGCATCGCTGATTACCCGCAACACCAACGATGTTCAGCAGGTGCAGATGATCATCACCATGATGCTGAGAATGATGATATCTGCTCCGCTGTATGCGATCATCGGCTTTTCAAAGGCGTATGCCCTCAATGCATCGATGTCCTGGATCTTTGCGGTGGTCATCCCGCTGCTCGTCTTTATGATCGTCACCTTGTTCTTTCTGGTGACGCCACGCTTTAAACTCGTACAGACACTGATCGACAAACTCAATCTGGCGGCCCGTGAAAATCTCACCGGTATCCGCGTCATTCGCGCATTTAATGCCCAATCCTCACAAGAGGAAAGATTCCATGACGTCAGCGAGCAAGTACGCGTCAACAACACGACGCTGCATCGCACGATGTCCTTTATGCAGCCGGGCATCATGCTGATCATGAGCTTATCTACCATTTTGATCGTGTGGGTCGGGGCAGACCGAATCAATGCCGGGACCCTCAATGTCGGCGACATGCTCGCCTTCATTCAGTATGCCACCTCTATGTTGTTCTCCTTTGTGATGCTCTCGATGGCTTTTATCATGTATCCCCGGGCGGCAGTCAGCGGTAAGCGTATCGCCGAAGTACTGGAAGTTGAGCCGACCATCACCGATCCGACATATCCTAAAACCAATGAGTGCTCCCTTTGCGGAGAAATCACCTTTGAACATGTATACTTCCGCTATCCCGATGCCCAGGAGGATGTGCTTCGCGATATTTCCTTTACGGCCAAAGCCGGCTCGACGACCGCCTTTATCGGGTCGACCGGATCAGGAAAATCAACCATCGTCAATCTGATCCCGCGGTTTTATGATGTGACTTCCGGATCGATCAAGATCGACGGCATCGATATCCGCGATTACAAACAGACGACTTTACGCGATAAAATCGGTTATATCCCGCAAAAAGGCGTGTTGTTCTCCGGAACGATCGACAGCAATATCCGCTACGGAACCGTGGATGCAAAAGATGAAGATATTACGGAAGCTTTGGAAATCGCTCAGGCGAAAGAAATCATTGCGGAGAAAGCTGAAGGTCTTGATTATCTGATTGCTCAAGGCGCAACCAATGTGTCCGGCGGTCAGAAACAGCGCTTATCCATTGCCCGTGCTTTAGCCAAAAAGCCGGAGATTTACATCTTTGATGACAGTTTCTCGGCACTCGATTATAAGACGGATTCGCTTTTAAGAAAAGCAATTAAAGAAAAACTGTCGGATGCCACCGTGCTGATCGTCGGACAGCGGGTCAGTACGATCCGCCACGCCGATCAGATCGTCGTTTTGGAAAACGGTGCCGTCGTCGGTGTGGGCACACATCATCAGTTACTAAAACAATGTCCGGTTTATATGGAAATCGCTGCTTCGCAGCTGAGTAAGGAGGAATACGCATGACCCGCGGTCCACGTATGGGCGGTCCGATGATGGCAATGCAAGGCGGTGCCAAAGCCAAAAACTTTAAGTCGACCCTGTTCCGTCTCGTCCGTTTTTCCTCTGATTACTGGTTTCAATTGATTCTTATCTTCATCCTGGCCATCGCCGGAACGATCTTCGCGATTTTCTCCCCGCGACTGCTGGGCGATATCACAACCAAGATTTTCGAAGGAGCCATGATGATTTTCATGGGCATTCCCGGCGCATCGATCGATATGACTTATGTGTCACAGATGCTGCTGATCATGCTGGCCTTATACATCGCTTCTTCAGCCTTTACCTATCTGCAGTCCTTTCTGATGGCCGGAGTGTCGCAGAAAATCACGTATACCTTCCGCCGGATGATTACCGAAAAGATCAGTAAAGTTCCGCTGAAGTATTATGACAGCGAACCTTTCGGTGATATTCTCAGCCGGATTACCAACGATGTCGATACGATCGCCAACTCCCTTCAACAATCCGTGACTTCGGTCGTAACTTCTGTGACTACGGTCATCGGTATTCTCATCATGATGCTGAGCATCAATATTCCCATGACGATGATATCCTTGATCAGCCTGCCTGTCAGTCTGGTACTGATCGGATCGATCGTCAAAGTCGGACAAAACTATTTCCGGCAGCGCGCATCAAAACTGGGTGAGCTCAACGGGATGATCGAAGAGAATTTCGGAGCTCACAGCATCGTCAAAGCATTTAACGCTGAACAGCGCTCGATCAGAAAGTTTGATCAGCTCAGCGATTCTCTGACCGAAACGACCTGGAAGGCCGAGTTTATTTCCGGCATGATGATGCCGATCATTTCCTTTATATCCAATCTGTCCTATGTGGCTGTCGTCGTTTTGGGCGGTTATCTGGTCGTCGACGGAAAAATCAAAGTCGGCGATATTCAATCGTTTATTCAGTATACCCGCAACTTCTCCCAGCCGATCAACCAGACGGCGCAGATTGCCAATGTGTTACAGTCAACAGTAGCAGCGGCTGAGCGCGTCTTTGAATTCTTGGATGAATCCGAAGAACCTCAGGAAAGTGAAAATCCCATCACTCTCGAACAGGTCGAAGGATCGGTCCGTTTTGAGAATGTATCGTTTGGTTATTCCTCGGACAACGTGTTTATTCAGGGCTTGAACATCGATGTCAAGCCGGGGCAGCGCATCGCCATCGTCGGTCCGACCGGTGCCGGTAAGACGACACTGATCAACCTGTTGATGCGCTTCTATGATGTCAGTCAGGGCAGCATCAAAATCGACGGGGTTGATATCAAAGACATGAAACGCAAAGATTTACGCAAAATATTCGGCATGGTGTTGCAGGATACCTGGCTGTTTAATGCCACGATCCGCGAGAACATCGCTTTCTCCAACCCGAAGGCATCCATCGAAGATATCGTCCGGGCCGCAGATAATGCCAAGGCCGATCACTTTATCAAAACCCTTCCCGATGGTTATGACATGGTCATCAATGAGGAAGCCAGCAACATCTCTGCCGGTCAGAAGCAGTTGCTCACGATTGCCCGGGCGTTCTTGGCCGATCCGGCAATTCTCATTCTCGATGAAGCGACCAGTTCGGTCGATACCCGTACGGAAGTGCTCATTCAGAAAGCCATGAGCAAACTGATGCGCGGACGTACCAGTTTCATCATTGCCCACCGACTGTCCACCATCCGTGATGCCGATAATATCCTGGTCATCAATCAGGGTTCGGTCGTCGAACAAGGCACTCATACCCAGCTGATGGAGAAAAACGGTTTCTATGCCCAACTGTATCAAAGTCAGTTTGAGTTTACTTCAGCATAAACAAACACTGCGCCAAAAGCGCAGTGTTTATTTTAATTTATTCAGTTTTATCCACTCACGATATTCCGGTAACGCTTCAATCAGCGCTTCTTTAAACGATTTCGAATGATTCATGTGATTGAGATGAACCAGTTCATGAACGATCACCGCATCGATAAAGCGCTTGTCATAATGCAACAGACGGATATTGAGCGTGATGGTTCCGGTGGATGAACAGCGGCCCCAGCTGCGCTTCATCTTCTTGACACTGACCTTCTTCGGATACAGATTGAGATGATTTTGCCAGAAGGTCAGACGCTGATATAGGTAGGTCGGATCAAGGAAAATCTTTTTATTCTCTTGATCGATTTCGGTTTTTATGCCAAAGGAAAAGTAATATCTGCTTTCAAAGTCGATTTCGGGCAAAGAGTCGCTTGTGATGCGGTTTTTGATCCAGCGCTTTTTCTTCTCTAGAAACCCGGTGATCGTTTCATTGCTCATCAGCCATGGCGCCTTGACGAAAAGCTGACCGTCCTTGACCTGTAAGGTCAGACTTTTCCGTCTCTGACGTTCGATATTTACTTGAATCGGCTGATCGTCAAACGAAAAAATCATTTACTCGTCAACCAGAATGATGGCGGAACTGTGTCCTAAAAAGCTGCGGCCGTCCTTACAACGGACCTGAATCATGTCGCTGTTTTGGTAGTCCTTCCACGAACTGACTTCACAGATGATCGTTTCACTACCGACATTAATATAGGCTTTATCATATTTCCATGTCGTATCGATGATCTGAACATTACATCCGGATATAAATAAAACAAATACTGCGATAAGAATGATGGATTTTTTCATAGGGTGAACCTCCGATACTCAGTATATCACACTTTATATTGAGCAACCTGCGGTTTTTCGCTATAATGATACCATCACACAAGGAGAAGAAGATGACCAGAAATTTAACCCCCGAAGAAACCCGTGCACTCGCCACCCTTAGTATATTTGTGGATAAGCGCAAACGCTATGTGTACGTTGACCGACTGACCAAGAAAGGCTATCAGATCGCCCAAAAAGATCTGAGTTTTTTACGCAATTTTTCCCTTCGCTATCTGATCACATTGTTTGTGTATATCGTCGGCTTCAGCATTCTTTCCGTCCAATGGTGGATCGCACTGCTTACCGCGATGGGCGGACTGTTCATTTCGGAAGGATTCTACCGTTTGGCTTTTCTTAAGAAACTTCCGGAAGTATCCGTACGGCCGGAAGAAGCAAAGAAAGTCAGCTGGCTGTATGTTCAGATCAGCGAAGACAAGGGCAAACTGAAAAACAAACTGATGACCTTCGGTTTGTTATCGGTCATCAGCTTCGTCTTTATCCTGATCGCCAACTATCAGAATGAATACTTATGGACGATGGCTGCGTTTCAGGCGTATCTGTTCTTCTATACCGGTGTCGTCGCTTACGGACTGTTTAAGAAAAAATAAAGGGCTTGCGCCCTTTTATCGTGTCAGATTTTGCTTGATGGCCTGCTCGCTCACCGCCGTTGCGACCGCATCGGCCACCCGGGGATCAAAAGGACTGGGAATGATATATTCATCCGTCAGCTCTTCTGCTTTCAGTAACGAAGCGATTCCCTGGGCCGCAGCCAGTTTCATTTCCTCACTGATCTTCTTCGCCTTGACCGCCAATGCCCCCTTAAACAATCCAGGGAACGCCAAAACATTGTTGACCTGATTGGGGAAATCACTGCGTCCGGTACCGACGATGCGGGCACCGGCTTGTTTCGCATCATCATATGGAATTTCCGGATCGGGGTTAGCCAAAGCAAATACGATTGCGTCCTTGTTCATCGAGGCCACCATCTCCCTGGTCAGAATATTGGCGATGCTTACCCCGATAAACACATCACTGCCCGCCATGGCTTCTTTCAGTGTGACCCGACGGCTGTCTTTATTGGACATATGGGCAATTTCTTTTTGAAGGAAATCATATCTTTCCTCATCTTCCTTCGTAATGATCCCCTTACTGTTAAATACCAAAATATCTTTAACCCCAAAAGCATTCAACATCCGCACGATTGAACTGCCCGCCGCACCGGCACCGGACACCACCACCGTCAGCTCGTCGGGACGTTTACCGATCAGTTTGCATGAGTTGATCAATCCGGCGATGACCACAATGGCCGTCCCGTGCTGATCATCATGAAAGACCGGCACATCGAGTGCTTCGATCAGTGCCCGCTCAATGGTCACACAGCGCGGCGCTGAAATGTCTTCCAGATTGAAACCGCCAAAACCCGGAGCCATGGCTTTGACAATACTGATAATTTCCTGAGGGTCTTTGGTATCAAGACAGATCGGAATCGCATCGACCCCGCCAAACTTCTTAAACAGCAGTGCCTTACCTTCCATGACCGGCAATGCCGCTTCCGGACCGATATCGCCCAAACCGAGCACGGCCGTTCCATCGGTAACCACTGCCACGGTATTGCCTTTCCATGTATAATCATACACGGCTTCTTTATTTTTTGCGATTTCACGGCATGGCTGTGCCACTCCCGGAGAGTACGCCAGTGATAAATCATCCTTGGTATTGACTTCCATTTTCAATCGGGTCTCGATTTTACCCTTCCATTCTGTATGCTTGATCAGTGAACGCTCATAAATCGTTGACATGTTTTTTCCTCCTTTTATTCTCAAGGTTGAAAACTCAACCTTGGTTGGTTACAATGTACTATAGGACGTGATACTTATGCTCGAAATCCAACAGATATCGATACGCGACCAAGTCGCCCTCAAACTCAGACACGAAATTTTTACCGGCGAGCTCGCCATCGGTCAGCAGATCCGCCAGGAAACCATTGCCAGCCGCTATCAGGTGTCGCGCATGCCGGTACGGGAAGCCTTTTTGATGCTTGAAACCGAAGGATTCATTCAGATCCTTCCCAACAAACGCGTTTTGGTGCTCGGCATGTCCAAAAAGGTGCTGACCGATCATTTTGATACACGCATCCTGATAGAAACCGAGACGACCTTGCAGGCATCACGCAAAGCGACGGACTACACCGTCTTAAAACACATTCTCAGACAAAGTGAAACGCTCCATGAGACTGATGACCGCCAGCGCTACGCTAAACTCAATGATGAGTTTCATCGTGAGATATGGCGGATGGCCGATAATGCGGCCTTACAGTCGACCTGCGCGTATTTATGGCGCGGGATCACCTCATTGTCCCTGCTTTATTTCTCTGAAGCAATGAAGCGTTCGATCGACGATCACAAGCAGCTGCTTGCGGCGATGATCGACCGGGATGAAGAGAAAATCAGCCGATTGGTCAAAGAGCATATCATTTCGACACGCGATGCCATCATTTCTCATTTTGAAAAGCTCTACAGTGAATCATCGCACTGATGTATCACATCGAGCAGGCTCAGATCGCGATATTCCATCAGCGCCACGACCTTTTCTTTGGGATGGATCAATTGCGGTGTTCCGCATAATTGATTCGCGATATCCAGCAGTTCTTTCATCGAAACCATCGGTAACCGCGTGGTTTTTTTCAGTTGTTCAAGCAGTTCACTGTGACGCGGATGGATCGCGATCCCGTAATCCGTGACCAACGCATCGACCGTATCGCCGGGCGTCGTGATCGTCGTAACACGATCGACCACCACCGAAATACGTGAGCTCACCAGTTTGGATACGATGATCGCAAACTTGCTTCCGTAGGCCGTATCCGCATGACCGCCCGAACCGCCCAAGATGCGATGATCAAAGCCGGTGGTCACGTTGACATTGAAATCCAGATCGATTTCCGAGGCTCCCAAAATCACCACATCCAGCCGATCGACGATGTTATCAGGGTTATAGGGATTTCCATACTGTGAAGCACTGATGGCGATGTGGTTTTTATTTTTCTCGATCGATGCGACGGCTGATAAATCAAAACACTGAACATCGTACAGTTTCTCAAACAAACCTTGTTCAAACATATCGACCAGAGTGCCGGTAATCCCACCGGAAGCAAACGATCCGACGACTTTTTTCTCCTTGAGCTTCTGATGAAGCGAAGCCGCAACGGCCAAAGAGATTCCGCCGGCCCCGGTCTGAAAGCTCAGTCCGTCACGGATAAACCCGGCCGCATCCATCAGCTCCACCGTCTTTTTGGCAATTGCCAATCCGACCGGATCTTTGGTGATCCGGGTCGTACCGGAAACGATTCCGGCAGGATCACCGATCGAATCGACCGTAAGCATGGCATCGACACAAATATAGGGAATATCGATATGATTCAACGGTTCAACTGTATCGGTAATGGCCACGACCGTATCAGCGTAATAAGCATCCGCAATCGCATAGCCCAATGATCCGCAGGCCGCCCGTCCCTGGCGTCCGCTGAGATTGCCCTGATGATCCATCGCCGGCGCCGCAATAAAGGCGACATCGATCTTCAGTTTTTTTGACTCGATGCTCAATGCCCGACCGCCATGGGTCTGCATGACACACGGATACAGGCATTTCCCTTCACTGACCGCATCGGCGACCGCACCGGACATATAGGCAGTGACCACCTGGGTCACGAAATTCGCTTCAATGGCTTTGGCCAGTGATGTGTGTACGGGAAACACCGATGAAGCAGCCACCGTAAGATCCTTAATCCCGCGCCGGATGATTTCATCCAACATCAGATTCATCACCGCATCGCCGTTGCGCAAATGGTGATGAAAGGAGATTGTCATACCATCCTGAAGCTGAATTTTCGCAAAAAGCTCATCCAACGACTGTACCCTTTGAACCGCATGATTCTGTCGGGCTGATTTGAACTCAGGAAAAGATTTCGGTGAATAACTTTCTTTATACTGATAAGGTTCCATCGGTGTATATTTCATCGCAGCAACCCCCATTTCTTCGCTTTTTCAATGATCTGCCGGGCTCGCAAAATCACCGGCCGGTCAATCATTTTTCCTTTGTACGAGAAGACCCCGACATTCTGTCGCTCAGTTTCATCCAATATTTCCTTCGCCCACAGAATCTGTTTTTCACTGACGGCGTACACCTCATTGGCCACATCGGCCTGAAGCGGATGGATGCATGCTTTGCCGTCAAAACCGATGGACGCCGAAAACTCACAGTCCGACTGAAATCCCGACAGATTGTCGATGTCGGTATACGGCGTATCCAAGCACAGTTTCTTAAAGGCTTTGGCCCAGGTACACACCTGATATCTGGCATACAGCAACTCGCGATTGTCTTCTCTTCGGACAATGCCCATATCGGAAGCAAAATCCTCACCACCCAGCAAGAATCCATGGCAGCGCTCATCTCTGGCTACCTTCTCACAGGTCAGTACGCCTAAGGCACTTTCAATCAATGCGATCAGGCGGACAGGCAGAAGACCAAACTGTTTCTCAATCTTCTCTATGGCATTAACGACTGCTCTCCACTCATCGCCGTTGGCTTTGGGTATCAAAAGTGCATCCGGTCTTGCCGGCAGGACATTGATCAGATCCTGATGAAAGAACTCACTGTCGAGCGGATTGATGCGCACCCAATACTCCTTCTGACGGCGCGGCAGATGCAGTAACGTATGTTTGATCAGCAGGGATGCGCTGTCTTTCGCTGCGATGGCGATCGCATCTTCACAGTCGAGAATGATGGCATCCGCCGACAATACCGGTGAACTCAACACCATCGCCGCGGAGTTGCCGGGCACAAAAAGTGCGGAACGTATGCTCATAAGCTGCGTTTCACCGCCGTTTCCACTCTCGCTTTAATCGTAAAGTCCAAAGCTCCTTTATCGTTGACGGATACGGTCGCTCCAGTCAGTTGCATTTGATCACAAGTATCCCGAATGGCTTTTTCGATCTGATGACCAAAACGGGCCTTTACCACACTTTCCAAACGGATGGTTACAGTGTCATCATGACTCGGTTCAACCGTCACCTGACAGTCATTCGATTCTAAGGTACCGGCGATGCCGGTTCTTATCGGTCGGTTCATCTTCTATTTCCTCCTTGATCCACATAAAACAATCCATCAGGATCAGTGCGCTGAGCATATCCGCACTGCCTCCGGGACTCAATCGCTGTGATTTCATCCATGCATCGAAAGCGAACCGATCCTGTTGATTTGTAATACTTTTTGCTTTTTCCCTACACTCATTATACAACGGTATCCCACCACGGTGCATCAGGGTCGTATCCGGATTTTCACAAATGATCTTCAAAAAGGTCTCATCACATGAATGTTTTAAATAAAACGGATAGTAGATTTCAAACAGCTCCCTGAATCCTTCCTTAGCCAAACCGCGAATGCCGGTAATGCCGTACTTATAATACAGAGTCATTCCGTGGCTGGATTGCGCTTTGTCAAAATCCGCAAGAATATTCTGACACAGTCTTGCGATATGTGCGACCGGATTTTCCCTTTGAAGTCCTGCCATCACCAGCAACATCAGAAAAATCGCACCTTTATGGGTATTGATGTTCCCTGTGGTTTCAAACATCTTCTGCTCCGCAATTCTTCCGATATCCCGCAACTTCTGAAAATCATCCGGATACGCATATGCCTTACACATCAGATGACTTATGGTGTTTGCACTTTCGATAAAAAGCATGGCATCCATATCCGTATGACTGCCGTCATCGGACATGGTCACACAGCCATATCCGCGCGGTTTGATCAGTTCACCGATCAGAGCGGTGAAAAACAGCCGTTGCCAACGCGTAGCTAGATCATCCGCCACCAGATATTTGCGAAACACCGATAAAATGTACCGATCGATGTCATCCGGTGTATGCGTCTGATTGCGTACACACAGGTGGGCATCTTCATCGCAAAGGAAACACTTCCGCGGACTCAGATTCAATTCCCTTCTGGAAATCTGCCCCCGGGTATCCATGACATCGATGTCCATCAGCCGTCCCAACGGGTGTGATGTTTCGATGTCGACACATATCTTTTTGAGTTCTCGGATATCACGATCGATGCTCAGATAGAAAATCAGACCTTCACACGAATAACTCATAAACATATGTCTGACACCTTTATTTTTTAACTGAAAATAACCCTCGCATACCGCAACGGCCGAAATCAGACTGCGCTTATCCGTCCCCGGCAGATTGGCCTTAATTACTGCCAAGGGGTACGGAAAGTCTTCTGTCACTTGTTTTTGAAGGTTGGCACGAACCTCACGCTCATCTAGAAGTTCCATCATCTCTCCATATTGGATTCTGTATCCAATTTTACTTTATCAAAAATCCTGGGTTTATGCAATAAAGAAAAGGCGCTGCGCGCCTATTTCAATAAGATTTCTTCCAGCTGTTTCAACCGGGTTTCAAATACGGTCAGGGCATCCTTGGTTGCCTGATTGCTCGTCATATCGACACCGGCTTTCTTAAGCACTTCGATCGGAACATCACTGCTTCCGGCTTTCAGATAGTTCAGATAGGCTTCGATGGCCTGGGGTCCTTCATTGAGGATTTTTGCGCTCAACGCGGACGCTGCCGAGAAGCCCGTGGCATACTGATACACATAATAGTTATAGTAGAAATGCGGGATTCGGGCCCATTCAAAGCCGATTTCCTCATCATAAGTCATCTGCTCGCCATAGTACTGCTTATTGATCTCAAAGTAGTTCTTCGTAAAGAAATCCGCGGTCAGCGCGGTGCCGTTTTGTTGGGCCTGATGGATCAGATGCTCAAACTGAGCGAACTGCGTCTGACGGAACACCGTTCCCTTAAAGCCATCGAGATAATGATTGATCAAATAGGCTTTGATCTTGGGGTCATCAAACTTTTTAAGCATAAAGTCCGTCAGTAAGATTTCATTGGTTGTCGATGCGACTTCCGCCAAAAAGATTGAATAATCACCATATACAAACGGCTGATATTTTCTCGTCATATAGCTGTGGACACTGTGTCCCAGTTCATGGGCAAGCGTGAAGACATTGTCGATGTTGTCCTGCCAGTTCATCAGGATATAGGGGGATGTCCCGTAAGTTCCTGAGGAATAGGCTCCGCTGCGTTTGCCTTTATTTTCAAAAATATCGATCCAACGCGACTCAAACGCTTCCTTCAGTATTGCCTGATATTCATCACCCAATACAGCCAAACCTTCGAGAATCAGCGACTTGGCATCCTCATAGGTAAACTTCACATCGATTTCTTCGACCAGCGGTGTATACAGGTCATACATGGCGATATCATCGAGTTTCAGTGCTTTTTTGCGCAGATCCACATAACGATGCATCAGATCGAGACGGGAGTTGACGGCTTCGACCAGTGAATCATACACGGATTCCGGAATCGCATTGGCAAACAAGGCCGCGTGACGGGCGGACTGATAACCGCGGATCCGGGCATTGAAATTATGTGCTTTGATCATACTGCTCAAGGTCGATGCAAAAGTATTCTTTAAATCACGATAAGTATGATACATGCCCATAAAGGCATTGCGACGCACCTCGCGCTGACGCGACTCTAAAAACAAGACGTAGCGACCGTGTGACAGTTGAGCATCCTCACCGTCTTCCCCTTTGATCAGCGGCAGCTTTAAGTCTGCATTGTTAAGCATGCCGAAAATCGTTGAAGGAGCCGAGAATACTTCACTTCCCTCAGCCAAAATGCGTTCTTCTTTTTCTGAAAGGATGAAGGCACGCTTTGCAAACATCTGTTCAAATTCATGGCGGTACAGCTGTAATTCTTCTTTTTCCTTGAAGAAACCCCAAATCCTGGCTTCATCGATCGCCATCAGTTCTGAACGGATATAGGAGAATGCGGCACTGGTCTTGGCATACAGACTTTCAATCCGACTGAACATCGCCTGATAATGGGCATTGGTCGTATCCGTATCAAAATTCAGATGAGCATAGACATACAGATGACCGACTTTATAATACACCTCTTCTTGAAACTTGATGGCATCAAGCAGTACCTGGGCGCTTTCGCCTAAACGGCCCTGAAAGGATGCTGCTTTCGGTGCATTGGCATCCACATAAGCAAAATCAGCTTCCCACCCGGCATCATCCGCGTAAATCGGCGTCAGATCCCACGTGTCTTCCAAACGAATCTCACTGCGTAAAGGAATATCTTTTTTATGTTCCATAATTTACCTCACTTTTTTTATTATAGCACAAAAAAGACGGAGGTCATTCCGTCTGACTGAACATTTGACTGACAAAATCACTGATCTTTTCCGGATGCAAGCGGACATCGCGGTTTTTCCCCTGCTCGGATTTCTGAACCATCCGCGTGATCATTTTGTGAGCGAAACTCATTTTACTGATATCCATTTCCCCGCCCATCGTCATGATGATTGCACCATCAGCAAGTTCAGGCAGATAGTTGGCGGAAACATAATCATGCACATTTTCTTCAAAGGCACAACAGAAGAATATGCCACGCTTCTTGGTCAGAAGCTCACTTTTATTTTTTGTGGTGAAGGTCTTAAGTTGCTTATCAATCTGACCCACATAGATGCTTGAACCCAAAATCACCGCATCAAACAAAGATAAATCAACTGCGTCTTTTTTAACATCAAAGAGTACAGAATCTGGAATTTGATCATGCAGGGATTGGGCAATTTTCTTCGTGCTTCCATAGGTCGAAGCATAGATGATCGCTGTTTTCATGGCCGCAGAGCATCCTCAATCGACTTCAGATACGCTTTGGACGTCGCCGTCGCCTCACTGATCGTATCGATATCCACATTTTGTTTTGCCAGCACTTCTCTAATCAAAGCTTCCCTTACTTCCGGCCAGTCAAAGTCTACCATTTTTGTAAACTCGATTGCGACAATTTTTTGATTCTGAACGGTTACTTTGACCTGATTACTGAACCGCCCATGTTCAAACGTTCCCTGATAAACACCATCCGCAAGTACCGACAGGTCGATCGGTTCAAGCGTCAGCTTAGTCGTCGAATTTAAGTCTTTGCTTAAATAGAACACCATGGAAAACCCGATGACCAATACACCCAACAACATCCATGCCAAGACTTTTAACAGATTCTTCATTTTCTTTCCTCCCTCATACGATCAAGATTATCAAGCATTCTTGTCAGCGTGTCACAAAACTGACTGAGCTGCTCAGGCTCAATACCTCTAAATATACGATTCATTGCCTCTTCACTTTGCGGTTGCATGGTCTGCCAGAATTTCATGCTTTCATCAGTCATTTTCAGCCGTACTTTTCGCTGATCCGATGCATCTTCTTCCAGTATTAAATGCCCCTTCTTCGCAAGCTTCTGGGCCAGTACTTTAACGTTCTGATGGCTGGTATTCATCACCCGAGCAACCTCGGTGATTTGGGGGGGCGTCTCAAACAAGGCACTGACTATCACCGACAGATACCACTGTTTGGTCGTAATATCTAGCGGAGCTAAGGTCTGGTCAAGCACCGCCTGACACAGATTCGCTACATTGAAGATCATCCCGAAAGCGTACTCACGATCAGGGATATGTTCAAATCGTTTCATGTCTCACCTCTTACAATAGGTAATATATTACATTATTAAGGGGTTGTCAACACTTTTATGTAATATATTACTTATTTCAACAAAAAAAGAGATGTTTCCATCTCTTATCCTTTATAGAACCTCACTGACCGCCTTGATGATATCATCCTTGGTCAGTCCGTACGTCTTTTGTAAATAGTCCGGCAATCCGACTTCCCCGAAACGGTCCTGAATCGCAACCCTGCGCAACGGGATACCATATCCGTTTTCAGCCATGATTTCCGCAACAGCACTGCCCAATCCGCCGATTTTCGAATGATTTTCGGCCGTGACGACCAGTTTTTTACCGACGATCATTTTTTCAATTATTTCTCTGTCGATCGGCTTGACCGTAAACATATCGACTACCGCAACGCTTACACCTGATTTCTCGAGCTCATCTTTGGCAGTAAGGGCCTGCTCGATCATCTCCCCGATTGCAAAAATCACGACATCCGATCCTTCGCAAAGTACGACACCTTTTCCGATTTCAAAAGTCGAAGCCGGATCGTATATATCCTTAAGCCCTTTACGGCTGGCACGGATATAGAAAATTCCGTACATCTTCGAAGTTTCCTTGAGCAGCCAGGAAAACTGCGTGGCATCTGCCGGAGCCAACACGGTTGCACTCGGCATTGCCCGCATCAGCGCAAGATCTTCAACGGACGTATGCGTACCGCCGTTATGCCCGGAAGTAAATCCCGGATCGGAACCGTAAATACGCAAATTCGCTTTCTGATAAGCACCGGAAAGATACAGCTGATCATATACCCGGCGAGTCGCAAAGGGAGCAAAGGTATGGATAATCGGAACTTTGCCGACCAGCGACATCCCGGCTGCGGCCCCGATCATATTGGCCTCACTGATTCCCATATTGATACAGCGATCCGGAAATTCCTTAAACACTTTGGCTGTGCCTGAAGCACCGACCAGATCGGCATCCATGACCACGACCTGCGGATGCTCTCTTAAGATTTCGACCAAGGCTTGCTGATATACTGCCCTCATCTCGATCGGTTTCTGTTCTTTCGCAAATACGATTGCCATTACTGTGCACCTCCCGAAACAACTTGTTTCTCAAGCTCAAGGATCGCTTTGTCAAGTTCAGCTTTGCTGTCCGAAGCAAAACGGATGTGATGATTGTCCATCAGTTTTTCGAAGTAATCGACTCCCTGCCCTTTGACGGTATCAAGCACAATACAGAGTGCCTGATTCTGATGAGCGAAACAGTCATCGATAGCATCGGAAATCGCCTGTTCACTGCTTCCGTCCACCCGCAATGCATAGAACCCGAAGGCTTCCATTTTTGCGCGCAAATCAAACGGATTATTGACATCGACGGTCAGACCGTCCAACTGTTTGCGGTTTTCATCAATGAACACGATCAGATTATCCAGTTTCTGATGGGCAGCAAACTGAAAAGCTTCCCATACCTGACCTTCATTGCATTCGCCGTCCCCGACGATCGAATATACTTTGTTCGGTTTCCCGTCAAGTTTCAATGCTTTGGCAATACCCACTGCCAATGAAATCCCCTGCCCCAATGAACCGGTCGTCGTATCGACCCCCGGCGTTTTCAGTCGGTCGGGATGCGACGGCAAGATCGTTCCGTTTTCATTCAGTGTATATAAAACTTCCGTAGGGAAATAACCTTTCAATGCTAATGTCGCATAATATGAGGGTCCGGCATGACCTTTGGACAACACAAAATAATCCCTGCCGTCCCAATCCGGACGATGCGGATCTACCGCCATTTTTGAACCAAACAATACCGAAAGTGTTTCAACGATCGACAGTGCCCCACCCAAATGACCAAAACCCCGATGGGCCAGCATTTTGCACGTTTCCAATCGGATTTTCGCTGAAAACAGCTTCAACTCATCTGACATACGTTCCTCCTGTTTATTTGAAAAGGTGTTATCCTTAGATAACACCAACCTCTTTAAGATAAGCACCTAATTTTTCTTCTAACTCAGCCATGGAAATGATGTTGGTCAGTGTTACACACGGAGCATAGGCAGAGAGGATATTATACATGTCTTTGCCGCAAACAATCAGATCTGCTGAACCTTTAAAGATATCGGTGGCGGCGCTGTGACCGACTTCAATGCCTTCCAAACCAAACTTCTTCAATACTTTCTTCACATTCATTTCAACCAGAAACGAAGACCCCAACCCACTTCCGCAAGCACACATAATTTTTTTAATCGCCACAAATTACCTCCTTATTAAATAAATGACGGTGAAGAGCAGTATGCTCTTCACCTATTATAACTAAGCTTTCTTGGGTAATACAACAGTTAATACGATCGGAGCGACGAAAATCAGCAAGGAAACTGCCAATAAGCCATAACCTTGAACGAAATTCGCAATATTACCCATTACGATACCGACAGCCGTAAAGTCAGCATCGGAGAATGTGGTATTCGCAAAACCTAACGTACCGAGAACCGGCATCAAGAATGCAGGTAAGAAGGTAATCAGTAAACCATGTCCGAAAGCGCCGACCAAAGCACCGCGACGGCCGCCGGTAGCATTTCCGAAGACACCTGCGGTAGCTCCGCAGAAGAAGTGAGGAATAACGCCCGGAAGGATCAACGGTAAGCCTAAGGTTCCGCCTAAAGCAACCAGGATAGCCAAGCCGGCCAAACCACCGCCAAAGGAAACCAAGAAACCGATCAACACAGCATTTTCAGCAAACGGGAATACGATCGGGCAGTCCAACGCCGGTTTTGCATCCGG
>DDYT01000012.1 GCA_002348095.1 Erysipelotrichaceae bacterium UBA2227
TCACCGCGTTTTCCTTCGATAGAAGCAATCAATGCCGTTTCTTCACCGCAGACAAATGCACCGGCCCCGATCCGAATTTCAATATCAAAAATAAAGGTACTGCCGAATAGTTTCTTCCCCAAAAATCCAAAACGTTTTGCCTCCTCAAGGGCATAACTCAAACGTTCGATGGCCAATGGGTATTCAGCCCGAATATATATATAGCCTTTTGAAGCACCGATCGCATATCCGGCGATCATCATTCCTTCGATGACCGAATGCGGATCGCCTTCAATGATCGATCGGTCCATAAATGCGCCTGGGTCACCCTCATCAGCATTGCAGATAATATATTTCTGATCGGCTGCAATCTGTTTTGCCGCGTTCCATTTAACACCGGTCAGAAAACCGGCGCCGCCACGACCCCGAAGACCGGATTCCGTAACTTCTTCAATGACTTTTTGCGGACTGAAGACTTTCAGGATTTTTGCAATCGCAAAGTATCCGTCTTTTGCGATATACGCCTGAATCGAATCATTCTCTATGACACCGCAATTTCGTAACGCGATTTTTACCTGCGCTTTAAAGAAATCGATATCATCGATGCAAGGGACATGCTTTTGCAGTGTATGATCAAAAAATGTATGTTCAAGAAGTATCTTGTTGTGTTGAACATGATTCTCAACGATTTTTTTCGCACTTTGCGAAGTACAGTTTGTATAAAATGTCCGCTGAGGCAGAATAAGCATAACGGGACCGACTGCGCACATGCCCATGCATCCGACCATATGAACCTTTACTTTGCCTGACAGATTCAGTGTTTCACACTCTTCGATGACGGCACGGTGCACTTCCTCACAATTGGACGATACACAGCCGGCACCGCCGCAGATAAGGATCTGATGGGTATAGAAGGTATGTTCAAAATTGTATTGTGTCTTTAACTGATTCAATTGATGAATCGTACTTATCGTATGTACCATGGTTATCACCTACTCGTACTTCGCCAGAATGGACTTAAGCTTGTTACTGTTGACCTGCCGATGAACGTCATTATCAATCATTACGGCCGGTGCCAAACCGCATGCACCGATACAGCGGGCAATTTCAAAAGTAAAACGCTGGTCCGCTGTTGTCTGGCCAAGCTCGATCTGCAGGATCTCTTGAATTTTCTCAATAAGCTTTTTCCCGCCCCGCACATAGCAGGCCGTGCCCAGACAAACCCGGATCGTATGTCTGCCTTGGGGCTGAGTCGAGAAAAACGAATAAAAACTCACCACGCCGGTGATTTCCGAGATCGGTATACTCATTCTTTCAGAAACTTCAATCAATACTTCATCGGGCAAATAACCATAAATGTTTTGCAACTGATGCAGAATCTGAATCAGGTTGCTTCGCTTACATTCAAACAAATCGATGATTTGGTAAATTTCCTGTTGATTTGGCAGCATGTGTCCGTTACAAGGCTGGTGTCTTTCTTCAAGCATCATTTTACCTCCGTGACATACAACCCTTATCATTGTTATTTAATTCACATAATTATATAAAAAAAATAAGATAAATCCGGTCCCCGGACCGCAGATCAAATGATTGACAGTTTCATCTGTTTATATTCTATCACACTTATCGAATTTATCAATGACTTTGTTAGTGAATTAACAATACCCTTCCGTTTCTTGTTATTGAAGGAATGTACTAAAGAAATTCTTTAGAAAATCAAACGCAGGAACGATCAATGCATAGTGAAGGATCGGAATGAAAATCGCAGGAACGAAATTACCTATTTTTAAGTTTGTTACCTTGAGCATGTTTAAACCCAGTCCGAATATCAGGATATACCCTGTCGCGGACATGGCGGTAATCACTGTATTCAGGTTTACTGAGAAAAGTACGGTCAGAAGTGACGAAGCTAACGTAATGGCTCCCTGATACAGTAAAATGGTAAAAGCAGAGAAAAATACACCGATACCCAGCGATGCGGTCAGTACGATGGAAGCAATAAAGTCAAGCACCGATTTGGTAATCAAAATCTCATGATTGCCATGAAGGCCGCTCTCAATCGATCCGACGATGGCCATGGCTCCTACCGCAAACAACAGCGATGCCGTTACAAAACCCCGGACGAACCACCCGGACTCCTTTCCCTGTGAATATCGTTCTTCTATTTTTTGAGCAAAACGGTCCATTCGCCGTTCGATATCGATTCTTTCACCGATAAGAGCTCCGATGGCTAAGGACAGGATCGTTACGATCATATCTTCGCTTTTTAAGGCACCGGAAATACCGATGATCACTACACACAGTCCGACCGCCTGCATCAGGCTTGAACCCATCTTTTCGGAGATGCCTTTTTTCAAAACAAGTCCGATCAGGCTTCCTGCCATGATGGCAGCAACATTAATCCATGTTCCTAACATGATGCCCCTCCTTGCTGATGATCAGCGGGTTCATAAGTTTCAAGCCACACTTGCCGCCCCTGACGAACTCCATACAGATTGCATGACAATAATCTTTGCGTTGATCCTGGATGGGCATGCATTTTTTCAGTGCCAATCCGCGATTGTGTGATTCAATGATGATTTCGGCCATTCGGTCACTTCGATGGATCAGATAAAACCGACCGTGATCTTTCAAGGTACGTCTGACAAAATCCAAAAGATCATGCAACGGAAGTGAGACTTCATGCCGGGCTGCCTCCAGAAAGGGGTTTTGATTGCGGTTCTTCCGATTTTTCTGATTGAAGTATGGCGGGTTGCAAAGGATGACATCGACCGGATCTGTTTTGAAATTCCTGACATCAGATACTGCCAGCTCAACATTATCAATCCCGTGATCAGACATATTTTCATGGGCCAAAGCAATCGCTTCACCAAGGATATCCACCCCAATCAGCTTTTTCGGTTGATATTGCGCAGCCACCAGCAAAAGCGCACCGTTGTTGGTACCGATGTCCAACACCGTTTCGCCTTTTTTGATTACCATAAAACATGCCAATGCAAACGTGTCTGTATTGATGCGAAACATATCTTTGCGTTGTTTGATGCTTAAGGACATATCCAATAAAAAATCTGTCGTTTTTTCCATACCATCACCATAGCAAATAGTATACAACAATCCGACAGATATTTGAAAACAAAATTTAGATCAAAGGGAGATCTACGAAGAACGTTGCCCCTTCATTTTCTGAAGATATTACGCCAAAATTCAGTTTATGAGCCACACAAATCGATTTCGCTATGGCTAATCCCAAGCCGGTACCCCCATCGCTTTCCCGGGTGTAGTTTTTGTCGATTTTATAATATCGATCCCATATATACGGAAGATGTGCTGCCGATATTCCTTCACCATGATCAATCACTGAGACCCGGACACAATCTGAGACGATCTCTGCTTTGATGATGATTTTTCTGTCCTGACCGATATGGCGTATGGCGTTGTTAATAAAATTAAACAAAACCTGTCCGATTTTTACTTCATCCGCCTCGACTTTCAGTTTTCGGTCGATATCCAATTCAAAAATTGCCTGGTCCGAGTCCGTGTACCCCGCAAACAGTCCGACAATTTCCGTTATTTTCTTTTTCAGATTAAACTGTTTCCGCTCGATTTGAAGTTTGTTGGCCTGATTGAGTGATAACTGCATCATATCATTAACCAAACGGTTCAAGTGATTGGCTTCACTGAGAATAATATCCAAATGTTCATTGCGCTTCGAAGGATTGTCTCCGGACAACTCCTTGATCATTTCCGCATAGGCCTTGATCATGGTCAGCGGTGTTTTAATATCGTGTGAAACATTGGCAATCAGATCCCGCCGCAGTTCGTCCATTTTCCCCAGTTCGCCGGTCGCAAAATTCAGTGTATCCGCCAATTCATCGATCTCACTGTAACCCCCATAATCAAAACGGACATTAACATCCCCATGCGCCAGTTTTCGCGCACTTTCGGTCATGTTGGCTAAAGGTTTTGCTATTTGAAAAGAGATGATCCCGGAGATCAGTGTAGAAAGCAGCAAAACTGCAATCGTAACATATATAAACTGATCCTGCAGGATCGATATCGTCGAATCCAGCGGTTCGATCGGTGCATTGATAAAAATATAGAATTCAGTCAGATTTACTTTGACTTCTTTGCCGTAAAAAATCATTTCCTGTCTGAAATTGGTGTTTTGCATCGTAAAATAGAAGTCAGTCCCAGCGACAGCTTTAGCTTCCAAAACATACTCTTCGATAAATGCTTTCTGATCGGAGATCGGAGATCGCGTCAAAAAGCAGTTGACACCCAAAGAATCAACGGAGTATACCAACTGGTAATTCTTATTATAGATGACCGCACAGACATTGTTTTCGACTGCCACTCGTACAATATTCTCACTGAGTTTATCGGTGATCAGGCTTTCCTCGATCACACCGGCAACATTTCGGATGTCCGTAATTTTCATGTTTCTGTAATACGGCTTTAAAAAGACGATCTGCAGCGCCCAAAGTAAAGCAAGGATGCTGATCGTCAGATAAAACAAATAGAGCCAGGTTTTAAAACGAATACCTCTAGTGTTTGGTCTCAAATTTATACCCCGTACCCCGTACCGTCACGATCATCTCGCGATAATGTTTCAGGCTGTGCCTCAGCATCTTTACGTGCGTATCCACGGTTCGGTCATCACCAAAATAATTGTAATTCCAGACTTTATCAAGCAGCACATCGCGGGATAAAGCCTGATTTTTGTGTTTTACCAAGAAAACCAGCAACTCAAACTCTTTCGGTGTCATGCTGATTCTTTCATCATCGATGTAAACATTCCGCCCGTCGAAATCTATGGTGAGTCCCTCAAATGATACCGTTTTGCTTTCTTTTCCGTGATAACGTTCAATCACCAGCCGGATACGCGCCATCAGTTCTTTCAAGGAGAACGGTTTAACGACATAATCATCGATGCCTAGCTCGAATCCCAGCAGTTTATCATACTCTTCCTGACGTGCGCTGAGCATGATGACAGGAACATTTTGCTTTTCTTTGATTTGCTTGCAAGCTGAAAATCCGTCAAGATTGGGCATCATGATATCTAATATTACAATATCAAACTTTTCTTTATCAAGTTTTTGCAGTGCATCCAACCCGTCTTGTGCCTGGACGACTTGATACCCGTATGCAGTTGCATACTCACTTACTACATCGCGAATGCGGACTTCATCATCCACAATCAGAATCTTGGCCATAGTTTCACCTCCATGACAGTATAGAACCTTGGTGTGAAATTGATGTGAAATCAAACAGGCTATGATTTAGGCAGAAGATTACGAATCAGACAACTGCCGTTTTCCTCAATTTTACCGCTGATTTCAACGATTGCTCCCTTTTGCAGGTTTTCCCATACCCGTTGATACACGTTGGGTAAACACGTACAATCCATAAAACTGCTTTCATCACTGACCCCGATAAAGGCCATCATATCCCCTTTTTTGGTGCGATGGGTTTTGACCCGCTGGATCATTGCGATAAAAGTTACATCACCGACTTTGCCCGTCAGTTTGCTTATATGTGGATAATTAATTTTACTGTTTGCACGGACAGAAATCAAGGGATGCTCTCCTAAGTAGAATCCGAGCACTTCCTTTTCTTTTTCGCTGCGAATCAGCGGCTGATCTTTAACGATTATCGGAATGGGTTTGCTTACCAGCTGCAAATCGATTCGGCTTTGACCGCTGATTTCGATCCGTACTCAATCCGCATAACTGATGGCATCATCCAGTGATGCGATCATCGTCGCCCGACTCAAATGAAACTCATCCAATGCTCCGGCATAAATCAAGGTTTCGATCCATTTGCTTTGAAATCTGTATACCAGCATACGTGCCACAAAATCGTAATAGTCCGTGAAAATACCGTTTTGCTGCCGATCCTGCTGAAGCAACGAATAGGCTGCCTGCCCGACCCCTTTGACAGCAATGATGGGGAAACGGATCGCTTTGCCTTCAATCACATATTTGTCTTTGCTGCTGTTAACCGAAGGAGGCAAAACCTGAACGCCCCGTTGGCGGCACTCATCCAGGTATTCAGCTGTTTTTGTTTCCGAACCTATGACACTGGTCAAAAGGCTCGTATAAAAAAGCAGCGGATAGTTCGCTTTCAAATAGGCCA
Organism: Erysipelotrichaceae bacterium UBA2227; assembly: GCA_002348095.1. Lineage (GTDB taxonomy): Bacteria > Bacillota_I > Bacilli_A > Erysipelotrichales > Erysipelotrichaceae > UBA2227. The sequence goes on from DDYT01000012.1 coordinate 6,115, forward strand.
TCTGATAAGAAATCAGGGCGTATGCGACTGAATGTGATTTATTAAAACCGTAATTTGCAAATTTAAGTATCAAATCAAATAATGTAATTGCCACATTTTCATTGACACCGTTGTTTGTGCACCCCGATATAAAGTCCTGTTTTAGTGCCAGAATCTCGTCTTCTTTTTTCTTGCTTACAGCTTTACGCAATATGTCGGCTTTGGCCAGCGTAAAACCGGCAATTTTCTGGGTGACGAGCATGATTTGCTCCTGATAGATCATGATGCCATAGGTAGATTTTAAAATCGGCTCAAGCTCAGGCAGCAAATAACGGATTGATCCGGGATCAGCTTTCATTTTTAAGTACAATGGGATGTTTTCCATCGGACCGGGACGAAACAGGGCTATGGTCGCAACGATATCATCAAATCTGTCCGGCTTCATTTTTTTGATCAGTGCTTTCATTCCTTCGGATTCCAACTGAAATACACCGACCGTATCTCCTTGGCTGATGAGCCGGTATGTCTTTTCATCATCCAGCGGGATTTTCAGTATGTCGATCGAATCATCCATGCGGTTGACGATCTCATCGATGATCGTTAAGTTTCTCAGTCCCAGAAAATCCATCTTTATCAAGCCGATATCCTCGAGATATTCCATCGAATACTGGGTAGAAAATAAGTCTTCTTCGACCGAAATCAGAGGGATCACTTCTTGCAATGATTTTTTTGACATGACGATCCCGGCAGCATGGGTGGAAACATGTCTGGGTAAACCTTCCAGCCGCTTGGCCATTTCATAAACCTTCTGTAACGCGATATCCGAAGCTAACGCCATCCGAAAGCGTTCCGACTGCTCATAAGCCTGGTGCAGCGTGATTTTAACAGCATTGGGCACTGCTTTGCTCAACATATCAATATCTTTCAGCGGAATTTCATATACCCTGCCGACATCCCGCAAACATTGCTTGGCGGCCAACGTCCCAAACGTCACGATATGGGCAATATGATCTTCCCCATATTTTTCTTTGACATAGCGAATGACTTCATCACGCCGGTTGTCCGGAAAATCAATGTCGATATCCGGCATCGATATGCGCTGCGGATTCAGAAAACGTTCAAAAAGCAAATCATAGGCGATCGGATCGACGTGGGTAATCCCCAGTACATACGCTACCAAGGATCCGGCAGATGAACCTCTGCCCGGTCCGACATAAATGCCTTGAGTTTTGGCATAGCGGATCAAGTCCCAGACAATCAGAAAGTAGTCTTCATAGTTCATCGAAGTAATGACATCCAGTTCATATTTCAATCGGGCAAGATATCCTTCTTTCACCACTCCGTTAAATCGTTTTTTAAGCCCTAAAAGACAAAGCTGTGTCAAATACTGCTTGCTGTTTACCTCCGGCTGAAGCGGAAACTTTGGCAGTGATGTCTGATCATGTATGCTGAATGCTTCACATTTTTGAGCAATTTCGTCACTGGTGACCAAATCATCGATATCGTATAAAGACACCATTTCATTGGTATCCAACAGGTGTCGGTGAGATTGGGTGATCAGTGTTTTGTCTTTGACGGTTAGCCCCAATCGGATACCGCAGACGATCCGGTAAGCATCCTGATCTTCTTCATCCGCATAAAAAACTCTGGGTAAAGCCACCGTATTCAGACCTTGGGCTGCAATCCACGGTTTCGCCCATGCATTGAGCTGATTCCAAAAGGGTGATTCATTCATTGAAAGGCCGATATAAACGTCAGAAAATGCCCGTTGAATCATCTTCAGTTTTTCAGTTAATCCCTGAATGTCTTTCTGAATCATTTCTCCCTCAAGCCAGCCGCCTTCCGAACAGACGATAACGATCAGTTGATCGAAATCATGATAATCTCCTGCTCGGACAGGTTTTTTTGTTTGGTTGATCCATGTCGAATGACGGATCAGCTGACGATATCCTTGCAGATTCTTAGCAATCATTACGACAGGAAAGCTTTGTTCCTGCAGCGAAACATCGATCACACATCCGATCAACGGCTTTATGTCATGCTTTTTGCATTGAACCACAAATTCCGGGACACCATACATGGTACGGTAGTCCGTTAATGCCAAAGCAGAAAAACCGCGTTTTTTCGCGGTTGTTACCAACTGTTCCACTGACATTAATCCCTGCAAAAGCGAAAAGTGGCTTAGTGTATAAAGATGAACGCTCACACCATCAACTCTTTCTGATATATTCTTATTATATCACAGAAAATAAAAAGAGCGCTGATGCGCTCAATAATCAACCGACAGATGATCAAACTCGCTTACCATGATCACATTGCCTTCGGTTTCAAAGAAACTGATTTGAATGCTGTCTCCCTCGGAAGCAAATATGACTTCCATAGAGACGGATATGGGCACCACAAACAGACGCGGATCTTCATCAAAGGTCAGATAGTACGTCGTGTTGCCTTCTACGATCGCAGACTTGACACTGGCGACGGTTAAAGTCAGTGTTTTAAAACTGTCTTTATCATCAATGATCATACCGACTTCCTTCAACCGTCTCATATAATCCCGTTGGGCTAAGGCAACCGACTCTCCGACGCCGACGGCCGCATAGTTGCTGACTGCAACAAAAGAATAAAGCTTGACAAGTCCTTCCTGATCTTTCAAAGAAACAAAATAGGTTGGCACCGAGCTCATATTAAGCAAGACCGGGAAGGTCGAGCGATAACCCAAATGCTGAACCTGACCTTCGGCAGAACTCATTGCGGCATACTCGTCCGCTCCGCCGATCCGATAGAATGTCGCCTCACGGTTGCGTAAATTGATCAAGGCAAACCCGACAATAGACCGGTCGGAACCGACTGATGTCAGACCGCTGTACACATGCACCTGACCGTTGATCGTAACATAATTGTACCCATCCGTCGTCTGAAGCATGTCTTTCTGATTGAAAAGCGTATTGAAGAATCCGTTGACATAATATCCCCAGTTATCGATCTGAGCCCAGGCGATTTCCGTGGGTTGCACACGGTCGACCCAAGCCGGCAGACTGTTGATATCGTAATACTGCGTGTCTCCGCTGACCGGATCGACGATGACCGCACCGATCGCATTGAGTCCGCCGAAAACTCCGATTTGCGGCTCTATAACAGAGATCACCCAATACGGCTTACCGGTATCGTCGATTTCAAAGGAATAGTCACTCAATATTTTTGTTCTGTATTTAAACCGCACATGACGATGCAGGTCCTGAGAGAAAAAGGCGGTTGGCGAGTAAATCATTCCCTGCGGCATCGTAACTAAAGTCACATCGGTCGGATTGGTCACATTGACCCGCACGAACCCCGGGATCCCTGTGTCACGATTTTGAAGCCATTTGAAAAACTCACGGTACTGCAGGGGTGAAACACGGAAAATCTGATTGTTCGAACTTAACAGTGTATATTCGGAATCGACATAGTACTGTGAACCGAGTCCCTGTACGGTACCGATCTGCTTTTCACCCAATTGCTGGGCAGTCTGTTTATCAACAACGGGGATGCGATTAAGTTCGATCGATGCAAAATCACTGGAAAATTCTTTTACTTCCTTGATGACGATTTGATCTCTGTATTTCGCGGCATTGAGCATCTCCGAACTTAGAAACCCGAAAACGATCACATATGCAATCAGTAAGCCTGCTAACATATATGCAGTTTTAGAGATTCGGTTGATGCTGAAAGTGAAAATCTGGTCAATTGTCGCAAAGGCAATCAACGCAAATGCCAGCATAAAGACAAACGAAGGACTTCTGAAGTTCCATGCCGGTAATGTAAGATAATCGTAGATGAATAAACCAACGAGTGTAAAAAATCCGGCCAAAAGATGACCGCCCTTTTTCGGGTTCGTTCGTCTGACGCGGATATTTTTACCGAATGAGAATTTAAACTGTGTCATTGTGTTTTGCCTCCTTGATCCGTAAGCAACATTCTTCAATGATCAGCAACGCTTCTTCACGGGAGCAGCCTTTGACAGCAGCTGCATTCCGATGTCCGCCGCCGCGGTATCGATGAGCGATATCATTGACTGCAACGTTTTTTGAGCGCAGAGAACCATTGAAAAAACGATGACCTTCTTCATTGTGTTCAATAAATAAGGCCCATACTTCAAAGTCACGGACACCGCCAAAATCCGTGATCCTTTCTTTGGCATCATTTGCACTGACCCCATATTCCTGCATCATTTCAATCGTAACGAAGCTATATGCCAATCCGCAGGGTTCAATGACTGCATGAGTGCGCAAATAATTTGAAAAGCGATATTCTTTGGAAGAAACCGAAAACATTTCCTCATTGAGCCTGGAAAAGTTTAAATCACTTTGCGCCAAATAAGCTGCGATCTGTAGGGTGTGCGCTGAGGTATTGTTAGTAGAAAATTTCAGTGTATCGGTCAGCAAGCCCATATACAGATATTCCGCGATCGGTTTGGGAAGCGGCTTTACAACGACCGATTCCAGAAACTCTGCAATGATTTCGCATGTTGCTGCCCGATGATCAAAAATGTATTGTTTCTGACTGTAAATTTCATGAAGCGGATGATGGTCGATCTGAATGATCATTCTTGCACTGCTGTACCGCTGATCATCTACCCGCTTGGCATTGGCTGTATCAAGTACGATGGCCAGTGACTCTTTGATCGTTTCATCACGGACCGCATCCGGTGAAGGAAACATTTCCGGTTTTACACCGACATGTTTTCCCAATGCATAAACTTTTTTCGACGGGTAAGTCATCCTGAGCCAGCTGACCAATCCCCATTGACTGCCCAAAGCATCAGCATCCGGAATCAGATGGCGAAACACGCAAATGACCGGGGCCTTTTCAATCTCGTGCAGTAATCCGTCAAACATGATCAAAGGCCTAAACAGGCAACGGTATCCCGGGCAATGACCAGTTCCTCATTGGTCGGAACCAGCCACACCTGAACGTGTGAGTTATCTTTGGATAATAATACTTCCTTCCCGCGGACTTTACGGTTGAGGTCGATATCAAACTCGATATGCAATGCTTTTGCGATGCGGCTCACTACGTCAAAACGGACCCCATAGTCATTCTCTCCGACACCTCCGGTAAATACAATGGCATCGACGCCGCCCATTTGAACGAAGTAACTGCCAATGGTCTGAGCGATGCGGTTGGCATACAGATTACGGGTCAAAATCGCACTGGGATCGCCTTCTTCAAACGCACGTTCAATTTCACGGGCATCGGAGGACATCTCGCTTACTCCGAGCATCCCGGATTTCTTATTGAAAATATCGATGACTTCTTTGGCAGATTTTCCGGTTTTATCCATGACGAAAGTCAGGATCGCAGGATCGACATCCCCGCTGCGGGTACCCATCATAATACCGGCCAAAGGTGTGAATCCCATGGAAGTATTCACGGATTTCCCATTTTGCACGGCACAGATCGATGCTCCGTTGCCCAAGTGACAGGTAATGATATTGAGTGTTTCTACAGATTTGCCCATAAGTTCCGCAACCCGTTGAGATACATAGAAATGAGATGTGCCATGGAAACCGTAGCGACGGATTTTGTATTCTTTGTAAAACTCCATAGGCAGCGGATACATGTAAATATCTTTCGGCATGGTCTGATGAAAAGCTGTATCGAAAACCGCGACATGTCTGGCCAGAGGAAGTTCCTTTTTAAATGCGCGATAACCGATTAAATTTGCAGGATTGTGCAAAGGTGCTAGATCTGATAAGTTTTCAACATCCTGCTCGACCTTATCATCGATTTCCACTGAACTGGAATACAATTCTCCCCCATGTACGACACGATGACCGACACCGACGATTTCGTCAAGGGACGATACGATCCCATGTTTGACCAAAGCTTCCAATAACAGAGAAACTGCGACTTTGTGATCCTGAATCGGCTGGGTCACGGTTACTTTCTGACCGTTAAACTTGATAGTGAAAATGGCATCTTCAAATCCGATACGTTCGACGATCCCGTTAGACAGTACGGTTTCATCCGGCATCGTGAACAGTTGGAATTTCAGCGAGGAACTGCCCGCATTTACAGATATTACTTTACTCATGTTGTTCTCCTTTTATATTTTTTTCAAACGTGTCAATTATAGCATGGACCGAAGGTTCATTCAAAGCTTTTAAGCTGAGAATCATTTGCTGATGTTTTTGGTAAAAATCCAGCGCACCGACTTTCTCTTCTATGCTCGTCAGCATCTTTTCAACGCGTTTGACAGTGTCAAAGACCGCATTGTGGCTGATATTGAGAATCTCGGCTATTTCTCGCAAAGAGAAATCATCATGATAATACATATGCATGACCTCGCGCTGATGCTGTGTAAGCAGTTCTTCGTACCAGTCCAGCAAGTCGTTCATTTTCGCAGTTTTATCAAACATGATCTTTACCTTCAAAAAGACTGTATAAATAACTGTCTTTGTCAAACGGGCGCAGATCCTCCGGCTTTTCACCCAATCCAAGGAAAATAACGCCGATTCCGGTTTCTTCTTTGATCGTCATGATGATCCCGCCACGTGCCGTGCCGTCCATTTTGGTCAGTATGATCCCGCCGACTTCAGTCGCCTCCATAAACACTTTGGCTTGCGAGAGCCCGTTTTGTCCGGTCGTAGCATCTAGGATCAGCCATACGGCATGAGGTCCGCCTTCGATCTCCCGTCCGATGACCCGAAACATTTTCGAAAGTTCATTCATCAGATTGGTTTTGTTTTGTAATCGTCCGGCAGTATCGCAAAGCAGAACATCGATGTTATGTTCCTTAGCATAACGGCAGGCATCGACCATGACCGAAGCGGGATCCTGCTGCGGTTTTCCTGAGATGCAAGGCACTCCGATCCGCTGCGCCCAGGTACTCAACTGATCGATCGCTGCTGCACGAAATGTGTCCCCGGCAGCGACCGCAACGCTCAATCCTTCGGCTTTATATTTTTGGGCAAGCTTTGCGATCGTCGTCGTTTTTCCGCTGCCGTTGACACCGACGATCAAAACGACAGTCGGACCGTCAAGTGCCAGCATTAAGTCTAATGGAAAATCTCCATAAATGTCTGACATAACAGAAATAAGCTGTGTTTTGGCTTGTGCCATCGTCAAAACATTTTTTCCAACTTCTTTCTTGAATGATTCGATTATACGGTTTGCGGTCGAAACGCTTATATCACTTTCAACCAGGATCATCATCAGTTCTTCAAACCAGTCGTCATCTCTGATTCTTCCCTCTTCAAACAAACCGGCCATGCGCTGTTGCCACTGACGGTTCGATCGCTGAAAACCGGACAGATAGATATCTTTGTCTGCTTTCTTCTGAAATTTTTCTTTTAACTGATCAAGAAATCCCATGACTGTCCTCGCTTTCCGAAAGTTCGACAGCATCGGCCAAACGGACTTTCAGCATTTGTGAAACTCCGTGATGTGGCATCGTGACTCCGTAAAGCACATCGCATTGAGCCATGGTTCCCGGACGGTGCGTGACGACGATAAACTGTGTATTAACACTGAACCGCTTGAGATAGCGGGCGAATCTTTCAACATTGCCCGGATCTAGCGCTGCTTCGATTTCATCAAAAATACAAAGCGGTACATGCCTGGCTTTTAGGATGGCAAATAAGACGGAAATAGCGATCAAGGCCTTCTCGCCCCCTGAGAAAAGCCGGATGTTCTGTATGTTTTTGCCCGGAGGCTGTACATCGATGTCAACTCCGGTATTGAGCAGATCATTGGGATCTTCCAAAATCAAACGGCATTTCCCACCACCGAAAAGTGCGTGAAAGACATCGGTCAGTTCATGGTTGATCCGGGCGAACATTGCTGAAAACTGATCGACCATGACTTTATCCATATCTTCGATGATACCCAGCAGCTGACTTTTGCTTTTTTCAAGCTGTCCCAGTTGTTCATTTAAAAATTCATATCGCTCGTTGACCTGAGCAAATTCTTCCGGTGCGTTCATATTGATGTTGCCTAAAGCTTCGATCTGATTCCGCAGTTCTTTAACTTTTTCCGCTGCATTTTCGACACTGATGTCTGCTTTGTGACTTCTTGCGTAGTCGTAGGTCATTTGATATTCGGTGGCAAGTCTTTGAAGATAGGACTCAACTTTTGTTTCCATTTTTGCACGATCGATCTGAACTTCGCGTTCTTTGATTTGTATGGCATTCAAGTCACGGCGCATTTGCCGGATTTGCTGTTCTTTCCGCTCGATTTCCGCACCGAGTTTCAACCGCTGATCCCGCTTGAGTCGGATCGAGGTTGTGATTTCATCTCTACGGGAATAGGCATTGTTTAACATGTCGATCAGATTGTCGGCAAAACTCACTTCACCGGTCTGCATATAGGGTGTCAGCGTTTCCAAATCATTTTTAAGCCGCTCATATTTTGCCCGTTTTGCCTCAAGTACAGGTTCGATCTGTGCCGCCGAGATCCTTCGTTCCATCAGTTGCTGATCAATATCATTCTTTTTATTACGGTTTTTTTGCAAATATCCTTCTTTTTGATTCAGTTGAGCCAATGTGTTGGAAATATTTACCTGAATTTCTTCCATTTCTTTCGAAACGGTCAGAAGCGATACATGATCTTTGCCGCGTCCGCCGGTCATCGTCCCGCCGCGATGGATTACGTCCCCGTCCAATGTGACGATTTTCGTCTGAAAGCGTATCAGAGATGCAATGGTGTTTCCGTTTTCAAGATTGTCACTGATAATCACATTACTTAAAAAGGAATCTTTGATTAATGAAAAACGGTCTTCACAAGAAACGAAATCACTGGCCACACCCAAGAATCCAGGCGTGTTTTCACAGATGATCCGTAAATCCCGTTGAAGAAGGCGTGGTTGTAAAACACTCAAAGGAACAAAAGTTGCCCGGCCGCTCTGATTCTTCTTTAAAAAACTGATTGCACGACGTGCGGATTCTTCATCCCGACAAACGATGTCAAACTGAGCACCACCCAAGGCAACCGCAATGGCTTCCTGATAACCTGATTGAGGTTGAATGATTTTTGCTACCACATCCTCAATTCCCGGCAGCGAGGTTTTCGCTTCCAGAACTGCAGATACGCCGGCTTGCAGCATAAATGGACGTTGAAGCATATTCTGAAGAACATCTTTGCGTGAGTTCATCCGGCGCAAGCGGTTTTGTGTTTCATCGACATCAAACTGCAAATCGACCAATTGACGATTGAGCTCGATGCTCTGCTGTGTAAACAATTCAATATCTGCCTGATACTGGCGCAATCGGTTGGATCTGTCTTTGAACTCCGCATGTGCCTCATCCAGCAGTGCTTTTAGTTCTACGGCTTTTTCTTCCGCATTGGCCACCTCGAGGGTGTATTTACGCTTTTCATCCAACTCGATTTTCCGGGTTTCCAAAGTCTGGATTTCTGCAACGGTCTTTAGCATTTCATCCTGAAGCGTGTTGATCTGGCGGTCGAGATCAAAGGTCAACTGACGATTCTGCTGGTTTGCGGTTTCATGAACCTGGATCGTTGTTTCGGCTAAAACACTGCGTGACTGCAAATCAAACAAAGTCGTATTGGCATTTTCAATTTCTTTATCCAAATGATCGATATCATTGATTAAGACGGCTGTTTCGATCTGTTGCAGTTCACTTTTCTTTTCAACAAATATTTCAGCCTTTTTTGCTGCTTTTTTCAACGGAATGACCTGCCGTTCGAGTTCATCGATGATATCGAGCAGCCGATCCATGTTTTCCTGAGTCCGCTGCAGCTTACTCAGAGATTCCGTTTTCCGTTTTTTATACTTTGCAACGCCGGCAGCCTCTTCAAACACCAATCGCCGGTCTGCAGGTTTTGCTTCGGCAAACTGACTGATACTGCCCTGCGAGATGATGCTGAGAGAATCTCTGCCTAATCCGCTGTCAGTGATCAAATCCAAAATATCTTTCAAACGGCATGGAACTTTATTGATATAATACTCGCCTTCATGATTGCTTCGGTGGATCCTGCGCGTGATTTCCACTTCTGCATAATCCGTAGACAGCACTCTTTCGCTGTTATCAAAAACCAAGGTTACTTCAGCCATATTGACCATGCGGCGCTGCTCGCTTCCTGTAAAGATAACATCCGTCATGGTTGAACTGCGCATGGATTTCACAGACTGCTCACCTAAAACCCAGCGAATCGCATCAATGATATTACTCTTTCCGCAACCGTTAGGCCCGGCGACACCGGTGACCGGATGATCAAAATTGATCGTGACTTTGTCAGCGAACGATTTAAATCCGTGCATTTCTATCCTCTTTAAAAACATGGAGATTCCTCCGTTCTACAATAGAATATTATACCTTATCACAATCTAAAAATAAACCTCTTCAAAAATACCTCTTCCAATATAAAAAAGAAACACCGCCGCAGCGGTGTATGATAAAGTTACTTTTTAATAACAATGTTTTGATATGGGTATGGGATTTCGATGCCTTCCTTGTCAAAACGCTTTTTAATGGAATCGCGCAGGTCTGAAAGCATAAAATATCCATCCGTCGAATCTTTGGTCCACAATCCCACCCGCAAATCAACACTTGAGTTATTCAGTGAAAACAGAACCGGATTGACTTGCGGGACATTATTTTCAATGTCTTCCGGTGTCCGGACATCAATAAGTTTCGGATGGTTCAAAGCCAGCTCAGTGATAATCGCTTTGGCTTTATCGACATCGGAATCATAACTGACGGACACGATCAGAAAATTACATACTTTCCGCTCGCCGAAATCTTTATTTTCCAGTATTGACTTGTTCATGGTAGCGTTAGGGATAATGATCCGGTTATTTTCGAAAGTACGGACGACCGTATGTCGAAGATTGATATCCTCGACTCTGCCAGATATATTCTGACCGGGAAGGTTGATCAGATCCCCGACCGAAAAAGGACGAAAAAAAGATATAAAAAATCCGGCGATGATGTTTGAAAATGCTTCCTGGGCAGCAAACCCGATAAATAATACAACGATCCCGGAACCGGCCAACAGAGACAATGCCGTGCTTTTTAATGGTACGATTTGGGTTACGACGCCAAAAATCGCAAATGTATATATAAACACGGAATAAATCCGAAAGGAAAAACGACGTGTCATCTCATCGATGCGATGACGTTTGTGAAGGGAAGCAAAGAAACGTTTGCCGAGTTTTATGGCAACAAACGTCAAAACGCTGATGGAAAGCAGCGTAATCGCAAACCCTAAGATCCCCTGTTCAAAAATTTCTTTGGACATTTCCTGTAGCTGTTCAAGTGACATACTGTGTTCTCCTATTTCGCAAATGAGATGCGATTATGTAAAACTTTTCCGATGATCATGATGCGGCGCTCTTCGATCTCTTCAGGGGTGAACATCATCGGCGGATATTTGTCATTTTCCGGCTGAAGTATCAGAAGATTATCCTTGAAGTAAACCCGCTTGAGCGTTGCTTCATCCTCAATCATGATGACAGCGATATCGCCTTGCGAAACCATAGCCTGACGGCGCACAAAGACATCATCCCCTTCGAAAATCCGGGCGTTGATCATAGAATCGCCCACGACCCTCAAATAGAAATATTCGCCCGGCGCATCCACGGCTGTCGGATAGCTGTCGATTTCCTGTTCATAAGCGTCAATCGGCGCTCCTCCCCGGACAACGCCAAGGACTGCCACCGGAACCATGACATCCCCTTCACCGATCAGCTGCTGAAAAGTGACATGATAAAGTGCAGCCAGCTGCTGCAATACGGTGACCGGCGGTGTCGATGTTCCATCTTCCCACTTTTGGATGGTCGTAAAGGATTTATAGCCAAAACGCTTGGCAAGTTCTTCTTGAGAGTACCCGGCTTGCTTGCGCAACTGCCGTAACCGATCTTTCAGTGCCATAGTATCACCCGAGTCTATCATATCAATTACTTGAATATTTTTCAAGTATTTATTGATACTTGAATTATTTTCAAGTAAAATATAAGTAGGGAGTGATATGTATGGAACGAGTCATCCTGCATTGTGACTTGAACAGTTTTTATGCCTCGGTCGAGTGTCTTTACAACCCCTCGCTGCGCCATGTGCCGATGGCGGTCGGCGGGGATATCGAAAAACGCCACGGTATTATTTTAGCAAAAAATCAGCCGGCAAAGAAGTATGACATTAAAACCGGCGAAGCGATCTGGCAGGCTGCGGCCAAGTGTCCGGGGTTGGTCGTCGTCCCTCCCCGTTTCAGTCTTTATATGCGCTTCTCACAGAAAGTCCGGGAAATATTCGCGCGCTATACCGATCGGATCGAGTCATTTGGAATCGATGAGGCCTGGCTCGATGTGACATCAAGCGTGCATTTATTTGGGGACGGAAAACAGATGGCTGATGAAATCCGCCGGACGATCCGCGAGGAGTTGGGCATCACGGCCTCCATCGGTGTCAGTTTCAATAAAGTGTTCGCCAAACTGGGTTCGGATTACAAGAAACCCGATGCAACGACGGTCATCACAAAAGAAAATATGAGAGACATCATATTTCCTTTGCCGGTCAGTGATTTGCTCTATGTGGGTTATGCCACGACCAGAAAACTTAACCGTTACGGGATTTATACGATCGGGGATTTGGCGAATGCCGATCCGGTTTTTTTGAAGCGCCGATTGGGGAAGTGGGGGGAATATATTTGGATTTTCGCCAATGGTGAGGAGCACAGCCCCGTTCTTCCTCAGTTTTATGAGCCGTATGTCAAATCCATCGGCAACAGCACGACAGCCCCGCGGGATCTGACCAGTTGGCAGGACATCAGTATCATTACGCATGTACTTTGCGAAAGTGTGGCGGCCCGGCTGCGGGATCATCAGTTTAAGTGCTCGACGGTGACGGTGTATGTGCGCGATAATGAACTCGAACATTTTACGCGGCAGTGCAAACTGGAATATCCGAGTGATATCAGCAGCGAAATAGCCCAGACGGCCATGCGACTGTTTCGGGAAAATATCGATTTTCGCAAGCCGTTGCGCAGTATCGGTGTCAAGGCCAGTGATCTGACTTTGGGCGATCAGGTCCTTCAGTTGTCTTTTTTTACCGATCAGGCCTATCGCGAACGCGAGTCAGCCATCGACAAAGTTTTTGATCAGGTCCGCCAGCGGTTTGGTTTTTACAGGATTCAGCGGGGTTGCATGAAATCCGATACGCTTTTGAGCGGCTTTAATCCCAAGGGAGAGCATGTCATCTTTCCGGAGGGGTATTTTAAGGCAGGTGAGTAAAAATGACAGGAAAAATGTATGTCGATGTGATTGCGCATCACCACACCGACGGTAAAATCAAACCGTTGGTCATCATTTGGAAAAATGGTGTAAAATATGCTATAGATAAGATTACCCAAGTGGTGCCGGCGGCATCGCTGAAGGCCGGCGGCGCCGGCATCCGATATACCTGCTTCATCCAGGGTTCAAGACGTTATCTGTTTCTGGAGGAAGACCGCTGGTTTATCGAGAAAGGAGATTCGTGATGTGCGGACGTTATTTGTTTGTTGAGAAAGATGAAGAAATGCAACAGTGGATCGCGATGGCACAGCCAGCCATAAGTTTTGCGACACAGGAAGTGTTTCCAACCCAATCCGGTTTGGTGATCGTGAAAAATGATGCGATCGCAACGACCGCAATGCAATGGGGATTTGTTAAATGGGATGATAAAGGTCGGATCATCAATGCCCGGCAGGAAACCGTGGCAAGCAGCCCTTTCTTCAAATCGTCGTTTGAGCATCAACGGTGCATCGTTTTGGCTTCGGGATTTTATGAGTGGGACAAAAACAAAGACCGATATCTTGTCCGGCTTAAAGAACAATCCGTCCAATATATGGCGGCCGTATATCAGATAAAAAACGGACAGTCGGCTTTTGCCATTCTGACCCAGGCTGCCCAGCCGGATTTTGAAGCGATTCATAACAGGCAACCGGTTTTCCTTAAGAAAGCAGAAATCGAGCCTTACTTAAATTTCAGTCTCAGCGAAAAAGCAGTTTTAAATGCAAGACAATGGAATTTTGACGTGAGTTTCATGCAGTTACAACAACGATTGCTCGTCTGATACCGGTTTTATTCCATTCTCATCCCAATTAAGTGATATAATGTGCATATAGAGACAATTCGTGCATACCTCTTTGTAGAAGCAAGACAATGGAGGTAAAGGACATGAAATTCAAGGAACAGGCATTTCGGATAGCGGCGTTGGCCGGTGCATTGCTTCTTTTGGCACCGATCGTATTTATGTTGGTTTCGCCGTTGTTTTTATGGCTTGATCAGAAAATCCTCATGATGGATTACTTAATTCCGCTGGAAGTCTTTCCTGTCGTATTTACAGGAGCTGCATTGCTGAGCATCGTGGCATGTAAAACCGGATTACTTAAGAAAAGAATATGTTTGCTTTCTATTTTGCTGGTCTTCATGTTTGGTTTCGGACAGTATCTTGCCGTGATTACCGGACTTGCGGACGGATCAGCACCCGCCACCGGGTTACCGCTGTTTGTTGTATTGGCAACGGTCGTCGCATTTGACGTTTTTACATTGATTCTGGGCATTTACGGATTGACTCTATATAAGCAGTTACGAAAAGTATCGTTGATTTGAGATTAATGCATTCACAAGAAAAAACCGGTTGACTTCAACCGGTTTTTAACGATCCATTTTAGGATCCAGCGCATCACGCAGCCCGTCACCCAGCAGATTGAGCGATAAAATCGTGATCATAATGGCAATACCCGGATAAATCGACATATGCGGGTAATCACGTATAAACTGACGACCGGCATTGAGCATTGCTCCCCACTCCGGATTGGGGGGTTCGATTCCTAATCCGATAAACCCCAGTCCGGCTGCGGCTAAAATTGCACCGGCAACACCTAAAGTCGACTGAACGATGACCGGTGCCAGTGTGTTTGGAATGATATGTCTTAACAGTATGATGTGCTTTTTTGTCCCCAACGCTCGGGCGGCTTCAATGAACTGCAGTTCCTTGATAGACAAAACACTTGCCCTCATGACACGTGCATACGACGGGATCGATCCGATGCCAACGGCAATCATCACATTTCGCAGGCCGCCGCCCAGCGTTACGGATATGGAAATGGCGAGCAAAATCGACGGAATCGAGATCAGTACATCAACAAACCGCATAACGATCGTATCAAGATATCCTCCGAAATATCCGGCAATGGCTCCCAAACCTCCCCCAATGACCAATGCAATCGATACGGAAATAACACCGACCATCAGTGATATACGCGTACCGTAAACGACTCTGGAGAAAATGTCCCGGCCAAAGTTGTCAGTTCCGAAAAAATTGACAGCGTTTGGCATCAGAAACGTAGCATCCAGGTTTTGTTCCCTAAAAGTAAATGGTGCAATCTGATCTG
Organism: Erysipelotrichaceae bacterium UBA2227; assembly: GCA_002348095.1. Lineage (GTDB taxonomy): Bacteria > Bacillota_I > Bacilli_A > Erysipelotrichales > Erysipelotrichaceae > UBA2227. The sequence continues at coordinate 21,463 of DDYT01000012.1, forward strand.
CAAACACTGCCACCAGAATCAGTGCGATCAGTACGATCAGGCCAATAAGTGAAGACCGGTTCCTGATCAGTCGGCGAAACGCACTTTTCCACGGTCCTTCCTGAACTTCATGTCTCATGGTTCCACCTCCTATTTGTACTGCGAACGTATCCGCGGATCCAGATACGCATAGAGTACATCCACAAACAGATTGATTAAACTAAATGTCAATGCAATAAGCAATACACCGCCTTGAATGATCATCATGTCTTTGGTTCGGATGGAATTGACGATCAACCGGCCTAAACCCGGGATTCCGAAAATCGATTCGGTCAGAACCGCCCCGCCCAATAAAAATCCGAATTGCAGACCGATGATGGTCACGATTGGAATCAACGCATTTTTCAAAGCATGCCGTAAAACGACCACCCGCTCTTTTAATCCTTTGGATCTTGCCGTTCGGACATAATCCTGTCGGTACACTTCCAGCATTTGCGATCGTGTCATCCGGGCGATGATCGCCGCAGAACCGGAACCAAGTGTCAGCGATGGCAGGATCATCTGCTGCCATGTATTGAAACCTGAAGAAGGCAGCCACTGTAAACTCAATGAGAAAATCAGAATCAGAAGAATGCCCTGCCAAAAAATCGGCATAGAGACGCCCAGCAGAGAAAAGAACATGGTAACGTTGTCGATCCATTTATTCTGATGTGTCGCGGCAATGACTCCGGCCGGAATGCCAATGGAAATCGCAACCATGACGGCCAACGCAGCCAGTTTGACAGTATTGGGAAACTGTCCGATGATCTCATTAAAGACCAACCGGCGTGTCACATATGATCGGCCAAAATCCAGTTTCGTGACCACATTGAAAACATATCTTCCGTATTGTACCAAAAACGGATCATTCAGTCCCATTTCCAGGCGCAATGCTTCAAGTGCTTCCGGTGGAGCTGATTCGCCAAGAATAATCATTGCCGGATCACCGGGTGTAAAATGGATCAGACTGAAAACGATAAAAGACACACCGAGCAAAACCGGAATCAGTAAAAGCACCCTTCTTACGATATATCGAATCATTCTGTATCTCCTTTAGCGAAAATCAAGGCTCGCGAACGAACCTTGATTCAATTATACATTACTTATTAAATGTAACATCCACGAGTTTATGATGTCCTGCCGGATGCTGTACGAATCCGACAACATTAGCACGAGTACCCGCAATATTCTCACCGGTCCAAGTGAAGATCCACGGGGCATCATCACGGATGATTTGCTGTGCCTCTTTGTAAGCAGCTAAGCGTGCATTTGCATCAATCGTCGTACGACCGATGTTCAGCAGTTCATCGACACGCGCATTTGCATAGAACGTACGGTTACCTGCGGTTCCTTTGGCCGAACTGTGAAACAAAGCAAACAAGCCATAGTCAGCGTCCGCAGTAACGGTTGTCCAACCTAAGATGAACATGTCGTGCAAGCCGGCCGCTGTATCAGCTAAGTACTTACTCCACTCAACGACCTCAATTTTAACTTCGATACCGATTGCTGCAAGTTGCTCCTGAACGATCTCAGCAATATCCACGCGCGCTTGGTTTTCGTTTGTCCACAGCGTCGTCGTAAAGCCATTCGGGAATCCTGCGTCAGCAAGCAGTTGCTTCGCACGATCAACATTTTTGGCATATTCAACCAAATCAAGATTAGCTCCAAATACATTCGGGCCCAACGGACCTTTTGCCGGAGCTCCGACACCCAAGTAAACAGCGTTGACTACAGCGTTCATATCAAGCGCATAGTTGATGGCCTGACGTACCCGAACATCATTGAACGGAGCCTTTTCAACATTGAATCCGATATAGGTCGTTGAAAGGTTCGCGCCACGCAGCAGCTTCAGTTCAGAATTTCCAGAAACACGGCTGACGTCTGATGCCTGAATATCGTAAGCTATATCCAACTCGCCGGTTTCCAGCTGAATGGTACGTACGGTATTATCAGTAACGATTTTGAATGTTACATCCTTTACTTTCGCCTTTGTACCATGATAATCATCATTTCTTGTCAGAACGATACTGTCAAGTTTCGTCCAACTGACAAATTTAAACGGTCCGGTCCCTACAGGGTTTAGTCCATAGTTTTCACCGCCATCGGTAACAGCTTTCTCATTAAGAATTGACATAGCCGGATGCGCCAAATGCGTCAGCAACGGTGCAAACGGTTGTTTGGTTTTAATCGTTAACAAGTAGTCACTGACCACATTGACAGATTCGATCTGGCCGACGATGTGACCAATGAAAGCAGATTTAAGTGCACGATCGATGGTGAATTTTACATCCGAAGCCTTCAGTACTTCGCCATTGTGGAATTTTACTCCCTGTTTCAATGTAAACTCAAAGGTCAAATCATCGACTTGACGCCAAGAGGTTGCCAATCCGGGCACCAGTTGGAGGTCTTCGGTTTGAACGATCAGCGTTTCATAAATCTGGCGTCCTACCCGTGAAGACGGCTGGTCGTTGGTTGCATGGGGATCCAGAGAAACGGCATCGCCGCCCATACCGACAACCAACGTGTCCTTAACCTGCGGTGCTGCGGGTTGGCAGCCGGTGAGGAAAAGGAACATGATACTGATTAAAGCAATAATGTGTTTGAATTTCATTTCATTCCTCCTTCAAAACCATTGGTTTGTTACACTATACCGAAATATGTAAATGTTGTCAATGCAAATATTTTCATTATTTCACATAATATTCATATTTATACATATTTTGTAAATATTTTCAGTTAATACGTGTTTTCCATCAACACATGATGGTAAACAAACATTGTTGAAAAATCACTACAACTTTTAAGAAATTAAAAGAAGTGCAGTGCACTTCTTACTTTAACGATTTTTTTAAACCGATGACCGGAAACTTAATATCTCCGTAGAGTCCGAGAATCTCTTTGTATCCGCAAGAAACCCAGAATTTAAACGCCTGACGGTTGTTCATCGAGAGTGCCAGAGCCAATGACTGAAAACCGTTTGCACGACAGAAACACGCAATTTCATTTTCAATCCTCTGACCAAATCCCCGGCCTCGGATCGGTATATCCAGAAGAAACAGACTGATCCATGCCGTATTATCCAACGGATAGCCGTCATACAGATCAAAAAGCCCTACGATTTCACCACCCAAACGAACGGCATATAAAGCATAATTCTCCTTGGTGGCATGTTTGATCGGCGGCAAATCTCCATAAAGCAGACATTGACGGATATGATCGTAAGCAAGCATATCATTTTCAAAAAAGCTTTTCTCGATCCATTCATTACAAATACGTTGCAACGAAACCTCATCATCCTCATTTGCCAGCTGAATGTTGAAACTGTCCTCACAATCAACTTTCAATTCTTTTATTCTCATATTTACTATTCTCCGATCAGCGATAATTGCACTTTATTGCGAATCAAGTCAATTCCGATGACTGTAACCGTAACGATATCCCCAATTGATATTACATCCAGCGGATGTTTGACCCGTTGCTTACTCAGTTTTGAGATATGTACCAGACCGTCATTCTTCAGACCGATATCCACGAACGCACCAAAATCGACGATGTTTCGGACAACGCCTTCCAGCTTCATCCCCTCTTTTAAATCATTCAGGGACAGAACATCTTTCCTTAGCAATGGCCCGTTATACTGGTCACGATAATCCCGTTGCGGTGAAAGTAAGTCAGCGATGATGTCTGTCAAGGTATACTCGTCCGTATTCAACAGTTTGGCCATTTGCGTTATGTTCAAACTTTTCAGCTGGGCAATCCGCTTATGATCGTCCGCTTTGTATAGCTTCAACTCCGTTAACAACTGATCAACAATGGGATAACTCTCCGGATGGATCGCTGTTTCATCGAGCCAGTTCTTCCCTGCTTTTATTCGTAAAAAGCCTGCTGACTGAACAAAGGCTTTTTCGCCAATCGACTTTACTTTCAATAACTGCATACGGTCTGAAAAACGTCCGTGATTATCACGATATTCAACGATATTTTTAGCCATTGCTTTGTTTAGCCCTGAAATATGCGTCAGCAGCTCCTGGGAAGCTGTGTTTAAATCTACCCCAACCCGATTGACAGTCTTGGAAACGGTGAAGTCCAGCCGTTCTTTCAGTCTGCTCGGTGGCAGATCATGCTGATACTGACCGACGCCGATCGACTGCGGATCGATCTTAATCAGTTCTGCCAGCGGATCCAGGATACGCCGGGCAATTGAAATCGCGGAACGCTGCTCCACTAACAAATCCGGAAACTCAGCCTTCGCCAGGGGAGATGCTGAATAGACTGAAGCGCCAGCTTCGGAAACGATCGTATACTGAACACTCAGATTATCAGCAGAAATAAATTCGGAGATCAGCGACTCCGTTTCCCTTGAAGCCGTCCCGTTTCCGATAGCAATTACATCGATCGGATATTTTTGGCAAAGTTCACGCAAAACATCCATCGATTTTGAATGTTCATTGTGTGGCTGATGCGGATAGATTGCTCTGATATCCAGTACTTTTCCGGTCTGATCGATGACAGCCAGTTTACATCCCGTACGATATGCCGGATCAACACCTAAGATCATCTTGTCCTTTAACGGCGGAACAACAAGCAGACGTTCAAGGTTTCTTGCAAAAACGTCAATCGACTGCTCATGGGCTTTTTCTGTCAGTATGTTACGGATTTCTCTTTCTATCGAAGGGAAAGCCAGACGCTTACATCCGTCTTTGACTGCATCAGCTACAGCGGAAGCTGTAATGCTGTTTCGGTTTTTTATAACCTTAGAAATGATTCTTTCCATGACCGTGTCCTGATCAAACTGCAAGCTGACATTAAGGATTTTTTCCTCTTCCCCTCGATTGAGGGCCATGATCCGATGTGAAGCGATCGAAGAGATCCGTTCGCTGTAATCGTAATACATCCGGTAAGTCTGCTGTTGATCCACGGCGCCTTTCTTCATTTTACTGACCAAAGCCCCCTGCTTTAGCATCGTAAAGCGAATAGACTTGCGAAACTCCGGATCATCAGATACAGATTCAGCAACGATATGCTGAGCTCCGGCAATTGCATCGATAACCGTTTCTACTTTTTCGTTGAGATACGATTTTGCCTTTTCTTTTACGTCTCCTTCCATCGGAAAACCCATCATCCAGTCTGCGAACCCCTGTAATCCGTTAGCGATAGCTTCAGAAGCACGGGTTTTCCTTTTTTGCTGATACGGACGATAAATATCTTCCACTTCGGACAGTTGTGAACAGTCATCGACCGCCCTTATGATTTCATCTGTCAGTTTCCCCTGCTGTTCGATCAGTCGTAACACATCCTCTTTACGCTTAGCAAGATTTTTCTGATATAGATAGTGCTCGGATATCGAGCGGATCTGTTCTTCATCCAAGCCTTTGGTAGCTTCTTTACGATAACGCGCGATAAAAGGGACCGTGTTTCCCTCTTCAAGTAAATCAAGTGTGCTTCTGACCTGACTGACACTGATATTCAATTGCTCTGCAATCCATTGATAATGTCTATCCATAAAATCCACCTTTCAGCTCTATCATCATACCCAATAAACACCACTACGTCAAAGAAAAATGCCGCTATGCGGCACTTTCGTTTTTCCTGACGAGTCGGCGTTTTAATGCCTTAACTTTGAATGACAATGAAATGACAAACATCAGCATAATCAGTAACACAAATGCAATTATGCCAATCAGGATCAATGCGGTTGAATCCAGCAAAGTTGCCTTTACCGGCGTTAATACATACACAGAGGCATGTGCTAACTCAACCGATACGAAACCATCTTTAACGATGAGTTCTTGTGACTGATCGACGAGTTTGTTATTGTCTTCATCATAATAATAGAGATACAAAACGTTTCCGTCATTATAATGTGATGCCACATTGACGCTCAATGTGATACCATCTGCAATCGTGCCGGAGTGAGCCAGGTCCAAAAGGATCGACTCCCGATAATTGAGCAGTTTTCGGATTTCATCACGCTTGAGCGACTGCATCCGAACTTCAAAATCAAACCAATCACTTTCTTTAGCTTTTTCTCCTGAAAAATGCCAGCGATAAATCGTTTCATTCATTCCGTTACGAACGCTGAACGTATATTGCTTGTCGGCAGATATCAGCGAAGCCCATATCTCCTTCGACAACCCCTTGGGATCTGACGAAAAAATCTCAACATTTCCTGCTTCGATCTTTGGAAGTAAATCAAGGATCCGACCGATAGCCACCACAGGATTATCGCCTTGACGATTGACGGTAATCTTATATATGCGTTCATCCGCGCTTTCACTGTACACCTTGATCAGAATCTCGTTAGCTCCAACAATCAATTCATTTTCCTTACTGACCACAGCCGATGCTTTCGGATCGTTCAACTCAAAAGCCAACTCCACATTCTCAATCCAGTTTTCGACATCAATCTCATACTCAAGCTGATCTGCGTCAAATGTAAACGGATAATCTTTTACGGATAATGATTTCAATTTATTGTCTCTGGAAAGATCACCGGCGATCCCTGCAACATCTCTTCGTACAACATTGACCGAATAAGTTTTTGTGGTCATATTTTCCGCTGTGACCACGATGTTAAAGACATTACTGTAAATTTTTAAAGACTTCGTTCCGCCACCCGCAACTTTTGCTTTTTCATCTTCTGCCTGTGCTGAAATATTGACCGATGTAACCGAATGATCAACGATAAGCGTGTAGGTCAGTTTGTCTTTGTTAAATATCAGATCGTAACCTTCCACCGTCAGTGACTGCAAGTTATTATTTGTATTTCGATAATCATTTTTCGTTACTGAAACCGTGTACGTTTTCCTTGCTCCGCTTTCTGCAGTGACAACAATATCAAAACTGTTCACTCCATAGCGTAAAGTCTTACTGCCCGTTCCGGTGACCGTTGCCTTGCTGTCAGAAGGTGTGGCTGATATCACGATCGTGTCTGCATCGGTATTCGCAAGATTGTATGAAGTATTTGATGAAGAGAAGGATGGGACAGACTTCCCATCGACAGAAAGTGATGATAAATTATTGTTGGTTGACTTAGGCACAACCACATCGACTGTGATACGACTGCCCAGACCCGAGGTTTCCTTAGTCATGTCATAGGTAACCAATACATTGGATATCGTAATCGTTTGCGGGGTTGTACTGGCAAGAAATGCCGGTTTTGCCTTAAATGTCAGTTTGGCATAATTGAAAGTCCCGGTTTTGGGCGAAGTCGTAGATACAACGACCTTCGATCCGACTGATAAAGAATCTCCCCCCTGAAACTCGTTGGTCGCACTGACCAGCGTAAAATATGTAGAACTGTACCCCAGATTGGCTTCAATCCCATAAACATTAGATGCATCCGTCATGCTCAGCGTAATCGTAAATGTATTCTCTGCGAATATATTCAGTGAACCATTGGTCGAACCATTGATTCTTGTCTGATAGGTCGCTGCGAAAACAGATTGCGCAGAAACCGCAATCATTGTTATTAGTAAAGACAGAATTAATACGTTTTTAACTGTTTTTTTCATATAAGCTCCTTGCCTAGTATTCAATGCCGGCAATCAACAAGTGCAACATCACCAAATCCGTAATCGATATCTTCCCGTCACCGTTTAAATCTGCATTACGATTGACAAATTCATCAAATGTGCTGACTCCCGAAATCGTCAGATGAAGCATGACCAGGTCGGTAATCGTGATTTTTCCGTCCCCATTGACATCCCCTTTGAGGATCACGACTTCGACATCTTCCACGATCAGATACAATAAACCTGCTTCATCTTTAATAAGTTCATAACTGCGCCCCTGATAGTTTAAAACATCCGGCAGTGTCAGCGCGGTCATCAGCGGTTTATTGAAGTAGACGACATCAGGGAGTACATTGAAATTCGCATTCAGGTCCAATCGGTACTTACCGGCCGGGAAATCATCCACACTGATTGAACCGGAGAAAGCAGCCCCTTTATGATCAAAACGTTGCGTTGCTGATAAAAGGTTCAAATTCAAATTTTCGGGACCGGATAACAGCGGTCTTGAAATGGATTGATCCGCCTCATTGACAAAGGACAGCTGATACGCAGCGACCGACGGGTATGGAACCGAAAGCCCGCGATTGAACCCAAATCCGCCAAGGGTAAGGATACCTTCATTCAAAGTGACCGAGTTTATTTCAGCAAGCGGTTCTTTAGTCATCTCCAATGCATCATATACCATCGGTATTTTTTTAGTGCCATTGCCCGGGTAGATGATCTTAAGATTACCGGCCGGCAAATAGCCAATACTTTTAAACCACTCGTACACAGTCACTTCACTGGCAGATGTATTAAACATGATGACTGAATCGGTCAGTGTAACCGGCTGCGTCGACATGATTGATATCCACTGCTCCGTATCTTTCTGATGAAAATCATTGATCAGCACCGAACGTTGCACAGTTCGTGAAGGAATCACAAACATTGTCGGTGCGGTTGAACTTGGTGTTTTTTTAACTGAAAGATTTCCAGAATCTTCCATTATGGCCAAAGTATAGGTATTGTAATCCAAAAAACCGTAGTAACGGTCGATACGGTAGGCCCATCCGGCGACTTTATTGCCCCAGTATGGATCCGAGGCATACTTTGTGTTAAAACCGTTATTCTTATTTCCCATCACCGATCCGAAAAACCGAAAGTTATCCACACTCAAATAACCGCGCAGATTGCGCCCCATATGTTCGGCGACACTTGCTGAAACACTTTCAAACAGATACGCATCTCCTGGGCTGCTGTCAACGGCTCCCCAGCCGAATATGTTGTTTTTCTCGATGGCTAAGCGACTGGTTCCCCGACCGCTTTCATGCAATCCCAGTGCATAGACCAATAAGGCGTTCGCTCCGTGACGCAGTTGCCCGTCAATGAAGGCTTTCCCTTCACCATACATGGCACTGGCACCCGACTCACCGAAAAAAGTCGCCTTTTTTGTAAATCCCAGCGCAATCAGATAATCATCCAAATGCTTGGCAGATAGATTCGAACTCGACCGCAACGGAAGATACTGATAATAGTTGAAATACTGCCCAATGTCTTCACCGTTTTTTACCGGCTGAGTCATGGAACGGTCATAAAAATAATGGATCGAATCCCAGCTGAAATACGTTCCGTTGGCCATCCAATCGGGTGCCTGACCATATACATAAACTCCTAATGTACCGCCTGTGGAAAAGGAAAAAACTTCATGAGATATTTCCCTTACATTATAGGTCGTATTGGTCGAAACACGATACTCATTCATGCGGGGTCGGATTTGATAAACGGACAGAGAGCCGGTAAACGAGTTACCACCCAAGGTAATCTGCCAATTGTTCTCGACATAAATCAAAGGTATGATGTCAATCTGATCCAACCGGACATATCCGGTAAATCCGGAAATCTGCATGTAGACAGCACCGGTCGAGGAAACAGGATTGTAGGTCAGGGTATCATAATACGCCATGTCCCGATACGCATTCATATACGTCGTATCTCCGCTGAAATTTGCGTTTCGGAAGATGTTCATGGTGACAGCATTGGCGGTTCCGTCGTTTCGGCGCTGCGGGAATGAACTGGCGATGGCACGGGTAGCCGCAATGATCTTCTCCGGACTCTTGGATGTGTTATGTGTAATAACCAAATCCGGATAATCTATTTTTAACAGGTTCATAGATTCTTTGGCAGTCTCGAACGTATCCGTGCACGCTAATACCGTTTTCGTCTGATCAAAGTTCAGCGAAATGACTGAATATTGCTCAACTGAACACACTAAATCATCTCCGGCGATTACCGGAGTCATGACGACATGTGATGTGATCAGTGTTAAAAGCAAAATGGCTTTTACATGTTGTATACCAATCTTCATAGTACCTCTTCTGGTTATTCGATGATCGTGATCTCTATCCACTCCGTCATATTCTCAAAACGAACTTCAAATATCGTGTTTTGATCCAATAGAGACAACTCGGTCGAATAGACATCGAAAATCAAATACCCTTCTGTATAAACGGATAAGGGAATACCGACCATATTACTGAAACCTTCAACGAAGTAGTCTTTGGACATGCTTAAGGAGACCTGACCGCTGGTGATGATCCTGTAACGTCCTTGCGCAATCAGCAGTGTGTGGTTTTTCAGCGGAGTCAGCGCCACTTTGACCGCATATATCTTAGCGGTCGATGGAAAAGATACTTCCTCGCTGCTGCCGTCATCGTACTTTCTCATAACGCCAAAAGATGTCAAATCTTCCAGACCGAGAATTTTGAGCTTATAGGTTTCGTTATCCGTAACAACGCCCGGATCCTCAACATAGCCCAGCATTTCCTTGACTCCTTGCGCAAAGGTCAAATCGATTTCTAACTTTATATTTGATTTGAATTTGGTTGTCAGGGTGACTTTGACAGCCTCAGGATTCTTAATGGGAATAAAAAGATTCACCGTGAATGTCTGCTTGTTGCGAGGCAACTCAAAATCAACCATTTGATAACTTAAGTATAATTTTTTTGACAGCAACTCATCCTGATACACATTGGTCTGAGCCAGAGAAATCTGTTCCGATGTGATCAGCTGATCGATGCCGAAATCCATTGCCGAATCACTGACAAACGTAATCCGGGCTATAACAAAAGGAAAACTGACTTCATCCAGTTTGTATACCGTATAACCCTCAAAATTAGCTGTGATTACAGGATCTTTCGGATCAACGATCGGATCATCATCCGGATCTTTTTCTCTGTTAAGAAGCGTATTGATTCCGACACCCAAACCCACTATCAGCAACACGACAAGGGTAGAAATCAGAACTTTCAAAAAAGCATTAAGCTTCATGATCCATCACCACCGCGTTTATTTTAGCACACATTGGCTCGGCTTTCTCTGTTAATAAGGTGAAATCTTCAATCCATGGCTCAAAAATCAGTTTGACTTTCTTAAAAATCCGCATTTTCTTTGCATAGCAGATAAGAGCGATCACATCTTTTTTTGGATCTTCGATGTATCCCTCAATCACTTTATGATATGCCTGTGATCCGATCATGTTGCGATGACGGATGCAATCCAGTACGGTACGTTCACGGTCCGTAATGTGGATATGATGACCGTTAAACACCGTCTGATCATAACCCAAAAGAAAATACTTGTTATCGCGATACATTGTTTTAATGTCGAGAAAATCACTGCGATACTTGATCCGGCTCTCATTTTTATTAGCTGCTATATAGATTTGCTTGGGCTGATGATAAATGTAGCCATACACAAAAGCAGCACTCATCAAACAGAAAAGAGCTTCGGGGAACAGTGAAAAAGCGCACTCATGCTGATGATGAATGCGATCCGCAGGTACATACAAACCTCTTTTTACCCGTACGATTTTTTGCTGCTCGATCAGATCCTGAATCGTCCGGAACGTAAAACCCGCATCCAATAACCGCTGCGTTGTATACAAAGGATGATAAAATAATCGTTGGCTCATATTTTTTACCCACAATCTTTCATTTTTGTGTCTAGTTAATTATATTTTAGGACAAAAAAAAGAAGATTGCAATAAAAAACATGGGATCAACCCATGTTTATGACGAAATCTCCATTAACTGTACTGATATTACATGTTGCAAGGCCTTCTTTGATGATCAGTTGCTGATTGCGATGAAGCTGGTGACTGCTTCCGCCTTCATTGACAATGCAATCCCCTGATACGGATGAGAGTTTTATTTTCGCTGAGTCCGTGTTGGGCAAGATTATATGCCCATCTCCGTTAACAGTCGTTGCATTAAGTTCCTGAATATCACGAATCTCAATCGTCTGATCGCCATTGGCTGTTTTGACAGTGAGTTTATGATAAGTTCCGTCGATTTTTACATCGCCGCTGGCTGTATTACATACCAACTTCTCTCCCCTACCCTCTTCGACTGTCACATCTCCGCTGGCAGAACTGACTTTGATATCCGCAAAGGATCGTTTCATTACGACATCGCCACTGGCCGATGTAATGTCGAACTGCTCAAGTTCACATGAATCGATATCGATATCTCCGTTAGCCGTCATGACCGTGCATGTTCCCTGAAAGATTACTTTTGAAAATTTCAGGTCACCGCTGTTTGAGATCACTTTAACTGATGTCAGGTGCATTGGCACAGAGACAGAAATCTGCATATCCGAATGATTGTTTACGGATAACAGCGGTAAAACACGAACCTCAAAAACATCGCCTTTCTGTTCCCCGACCATCGTCTGAGTAAACTTCGAAAGCAGACTTCCCTTATTGATCATGGTAACTTCAACTTTTCCGTTGAGCGAAGGAATCAACGTCACATCTGCAAACTTTGCATCAATAACCAGATGATTGACTTTCATCTGAGACTCGGTTTTTTCAGTCTTCTTCTCTTTTCCTGCGGACTCGCGCGGGATCGCTTCAACGATATCCTCAATATTCCCAAGATGACTGATGATTTCTTCTTCGGAAAGACCATCGGCTGCACCATCAGCAAAATGAGCTTCAAAATCCGAAATGAGCAACCGGGCAAAATCCTCGTCCGCTGAAGACAACTGCTTTTTAAGTAAGTCCATATATTCATTCTTTGTCATGATGATCCTCCTTCATCAGTTGATTGACTTTCTCAACAAACTCGACCCAACCGGTCTTAAGCTGTTGAAAGTGCTGATGTCCTTCGGTTGTCAGCCGGTAATATTTCCTAGCCGGTCCTTCTGCCGATTCCACTAAATATGTTTCGAAATAGTTCTCTTCATTGAGCCTGCGCAACACAAGATACAAAGTACCTGCCGCAACAGCCATTTGTTTGGAAATGGCTTCCGTCAGCTGATAACCGTATTTATCTCCTTGAGATAACTGTGCCAGCACACATAATTCCAAAACACCTTTTTTGAATTGTGCGTTCATAGATGCCTCCTTATAAGTACAATATATCACATTCTATATAGTTATGCAATATAGCTAGTATAAAAAAAACTACATTCAAAAGTCCCAGTGTTTCGAGTCACTTGAGTTCATCTTCAACGGTGATCGTACCGTC
>DDYT01000063.1 GCA_002348095.1 Erysipelotrichaceae bacterium UBA2227
TCACATCAATTGTAACTCTACACGACAAGATCACTTCCAAGTAATTTTCACTTTACAAAGGCTTGGAAAATTGATATTCTTGTGAGTGTACAAGGACACACGGAAACGTTTGTCCTTCTTTATTTTTGTAAGTCAAGGGAGAAATTTATGATCAAAGCTATCGTAGGAGCTAACTGGGGAGATGAGGGCAAAGGGAAAGTGACTGATGTCTTCGCCCAACAATCCGACATCGTCGTCCGCTTTCAGGGCGGCAACAATGCCGGTCACACCATCATCAATGAATATGGTAAATTTGCTTTACACATGCTGCCTTCGGGAGTGTTCAATCCTCATATCACCAATGTCATCGGCAATGGTGTCGCTTTGAATGTCAACGGTCTGATGAAAGAGATCAATGAAATCAAGGCCCGCGGACTGAATCCGAATCTGTTGGTGTCCGACCGTGCGCAGATCGTCATGTCTTATCATATCCGATTCGACACGTTGGAAGAAGCCCGTTTAGCCAATAAGCAATACGGATCGACCAAATCGGGTATCGCACCGTTTTATGCGGACAAGTATGCGAAAATCGGTTTCCAGGTATGTGAACTGTTCGATGACGGATGGCTTGATGAGAAAGTCGATCGTATCCTGGCGCAAAAGAATGCTTTGCTGGTGCATTTGTATCATCAGGAGCCGATGACCAAAGAACAGATCATGGATGAGTTGCACAGTTATCGCGATCAGATCGCTCCGTATGTTCATGATACAATTACCTTCTTGCATAAAGCTTACCATGAAAACAAAACAATTCTGCTTGAAGGTCAGTTAGGCGCATTACGCGATCCGGACTTCGGTATTTACCCCTACTCGACCTCTTCGCATACGTTGGCTCATTTTGGTGCAATCGGAGCCGGACTTCCCTATCCGATTGAAGAAGTCTGGGCTGTGACCAAAGCATATTCCTCGGCGGTAGGAGCCGGACCTTTTGTAGCAGAGATCTTTGATGATGAAGCGCATCAGTTGCGGATCCGCGGCGGTGATGCCGGAGAATTTGGTGCAACGACCGGACGTCCGCGCCGGATGGGCTGGTTTGACTGTGTTGCCACCCGCTTTGGCTGTCAGGTTCAGGGAGCGACCCATGTCGTTTTGACCAACCTGGATGTCTTGTCCTATCTCGATAATATCCCCGTGGTCATCGGTTATGATACACCGCATTATCATCAGGACCGCTTCCCCAACATTACCCGGATCCAGCAGTCCAAACCGATCCTGACTACACTGCCGGGTTGGAAAACCGATATTTCGAAAATCACTCAATACGATCAGTTGCCGCCGGCTGCCCGCCAGTACGTCGATTTCATTGAACGTCAGATCGGTGTGAAAATCGCATTGGTTTCCAACGGACCGCGCCGCGAACAGATCATGGAGCGAAAAAGCAAACTTTAAATATCTAAAGGACCTGATTTCTCAGGTCCCTTTTTTAATACATCGGTCCTTCCGGCAAGGCCGGTGCAGATTTTGGCTCCGGGATGGAAGCTACCGCAGCTTCCGTCGTTAAGAACAAAGCGGCGATCGAAGCGGCATTCATCAGAGCACTACGTGTCACTTTGGTCGGATCGACGATGCCGGCTTTATGCATGTCGGTCCACTCGCCTTTTTTGGCATCGAATCCGGTTCCGTTGGACGCTTTCAGTTGCAATGCAACGATTTCCGAACCGTCAAATCCCGCATTTTCGGCGATTTGCCATAACGGCGATAAAATGGCATCAAACACGGCCGTGATGCCTTTTTGCTCATCCGGCGACTCCCCTTTGACCTTGTCTTTGAGTTCAAGATACGCATGTGCCAAGGCAGCGCCGCCACCGATGACGACACCTTCCGCTACCGCAGCTTTGGTGGCGTTCAAGGCATCCTCGATGCGCAGTTTCTTTTCTTTCATTTCACTTTCCGTAGCAGCACCGACTTTGACGATTGCAACGCCGGTAGTCAGTTTCGCTAACCGCTCATTGAGACGTTTTAAGTCATACTCACTGGTCGTATTGGCTATGACCGTACGGATTTCATTGGCACGTTCATCGATTTTCAATTTATGTCCCATGCCATTGACGATGGTCGTTTCATCTTTCTTGATCACGACCTTCAAAGCTTTACCAAGCATTGAAGGATCTGCTTCTTTCAGCTCCATATTTAAATCCTTAGAGATAAACGTTGCTCCGGTAACGATGGCAATATCTTCCAGGATCGCCTTCTGATTGTCCCCAAAGGACGGTGCTTTGGTAGCGGCGACATTGAATGTGCCGCGCAGTTTATTGACGACCAGCGTAGCAACGACTTCATTGTCCAGATCCTCTGCAATGATCAGCAACGGCTTGTTCATCTGAACGATTTTTTCCAGCATCGGCAAAATATCCTGGACCGTATTGATCTTATGGTCAGTCACCATGACGAAGGTATCTTCCATGATCAGTTCCATCTTTTCGCGGTTGGAAACCATATACGGAGATACATACCCTTTATCATATTGCATACCTTCGACGACTTCCAGCTCTGTCTCAAAAGTGTTGGATTCATCCACGGTAATGACGCCTTCTCTTCCGACCCGTTCCATCGCTTTGGCGATGATCTGACCGATTTCCGTACTGCCCGCCGAAATCGCCGCAACATCCGCAATATCCTGATTCGATTCGATCTTGACCGACTGGTTCAACAGATATTCGGAAATCTGTTTGGCAGCCTTTTCAATCCCATAGCGCATCAGCACCGGATTGGTTCCTTTGTCAACAGCAGCCAACCCTTTGTGAATGATGGCCTGAGCCAAAAGAGTCGCGGTCGTAGTTCCGTCTCCGGCCGTATCGTTGGTGCGGTTGGCCACTTCATAGACCAGTTTGGCACCCATGTCTTCAAACTTATCTTCCAACTCGATTTCACGGGCAATGGTCACGCCGTCATTGGTGATCAGCGGCGATCCGTAACCCTTTTCCAAAACGACGTTGCGTCCCTTTGGTCCTAATGTAATTTTCACGGCATCGGCCAGTGTGTCGATGCCTTTTAACATCGCCTGACGTGAGTCACGCGAAAAACGAACTGTTTTTGCCATAGTTTCCCTCCTTTACTCGATGACGGCAAGGATATCCTTGCTTTCGATCAATAAATATTCCTTGTTTTCGAATTTTACTTCAGTCGTCGCATACTGCTTGAAAATGACGGTTTGCCCGACTTCAACGGCTGCCGGTATCAGCACTCCGTCTTCCATTTTCCCCGGTCCCACCGCAACGACGATACCCATCGACGGTTTCTCTTTAGCCGCATCGGTTAAAATGATGCCGCTGGCCGTTTTCTTTTCGGCTTCCACACGGGTTAACAATACACGATCTTGCAAAGGTTTAATCATATGACCCATCCTTTCTTTCATTTTTAGCACTCTTAACCTTTAAGTGCTAACCCATTCTCTATTATACTTACCTGTATTTTCTTGTCAAGTTTCTCGATAAAAAAAGCCCGGAGGCTTATAAATGCTGATGTCCGAATGCTTTTGACCAGTCTGAAGTAAATTTGTCGACCGCCCGTTTCGTGTCGTGATTGTCGATCCATTTGAAAAACAAATCCGGTGCCACGGTGACCGAGTCGACGCCCGCAGCCAACAATCGGCTGACCTGAAAGAGATTCTTGAAACTGGCCGCGATGATTTTGGTCGCAAACCCCTGATTGCGCAAAGCGTGGTGCATGTCAATGACCGTCTGTACCCCATCGGCATCATTCTCACAGATCCGGTTGACATACGGTGCCAGATACGTGGCTCCGCACTGCGCCGCAAACAAAGCCTGAGCAACATTATGAATTGCCGTTGCTAACGTCGGAACTCCTTTTTTACTTAACAGATATAACACCTGATATCCGATAGGGGTGACCGGCACTTTGACGATGACATCGGGTCGCAAAGCCAAAATTTTCTGAGCATCCGCCATCATATCTTCCACGGTATCCCCAATGACCTGAATGCAAACTTTTAAATGTGAATCCAGTGCACATAACGATTCGATCGATGCCTGATCATTGATAACGATCGAAGGATTGCAGGTAATCCCGCTGATCGGATAAACCGCATTCACCCTGTTGATAATTTCAATATTCGCCGTATCTAAATATAGTTCCATAACATATCCTCCGCTTCTATTATATGCTTTGACATGGAGGGTTGGCGAACAAATTTTGCACAAAAAAGGACAATCCTTTGGACTGTCCTGATTTATAACGCTCTTGCGGGATTACCGACGACCGTCAGCCCGTCCGCAACATCTTTGACGACCACGGCCCCGGCTCCGACTTTGACATCATGACCGATGACTAAGGGTCCGATGATGATTGCTCCGGCACCGACGACCACACGGTCTTTCAAGGTCGGATGCCTTTTGCCGTTGCTGCCGTTTTTCCCGCCCAATGTCACATCGTGATAAATCGTGCAGTCATCCCCGATAATGGTTGTTTCCCCGATCACGATCCCGATGCCATGATCGATAAACAGGCGCTTCCCGATCGTAGCTCCCGGATGAATCTCGATTCCGGTCAGAAAACGGGCCCACTGTGATACCATTCGGGCCAAAACATATCGTTTCCAGCGGTAGAGCTGATTACCGATCCGATAATAAAAAAGTGCATGCAGTCCGGGGTATAACAGAATGACTTCAAGGAGATTTTTTGCGGCAGGATCACGCTTGAGAATGGATTTTGCCGTATCAAACATCTTACTCACCCTCAAAAACACCGCTGGAAAGATAACGCTCCCCGGTATCCGGCAACAGTGTCAGCACCGTCTTCCCGGCATTTTCCGGTCGCTTGGCAAACTCAAGGGCAATCGCAAACGCTCCGCCAGAAGAAATCCCTGCCAAAATGCCGGTTTTCTTTGCCAGCAAACGGGTTGCCTCAAAGGCAATATCTTCTGTCACGGTGATCACTTCATCAAATGCGGACATATCCAATGTTTTCGGTACGAAGCCGGGTCCGATCCCATAAATCTTGTGCGGACCGGGTTGTCCGCCGGAAATCACCGGCGATTTGGCCGGTTCGACCGCAATCACTTTCAGCTGCGGTATCAGTTCTTTCAATACGGCAGAAACGCCGCTTAGGGTTCCGCCGGTACCGACACCGGAAACAAAGAAATCAAGATTTCCTTGTGTATCCGTCAGGATTTCCTGCGCAGTGGTTGCCCGGTGTACCGCCGGGTTGGCCATATTCTCAAACTGCATCGGAATAAACGAATTTTCATTTTCAGTCGCAAGTTCATTGGCCCGGGCGATCGACCCTTTCATCCCCATCGGGCCGGGAGTGAGTTCCAGTTTTGCACCGTAAGCTTTGATCAGCATGCGGCGCTCGATGGTCATCGTTTCCGGCATGACGATGGTCAGGTCAAGTCCTAACGCTGCGCATACCATGGCCAGTCCGACACCGGTATTACCGCTGCTCGGTTCGATGATACGGGTATTTTTATCAACCCGGCCTTCTTGCAGAGCTTTGGAGATCATTGCAAAAGCAATCCGGTCTTTTACGCTTCCGCCCGGATTGAAACTTTCGACCTTGACGAGCAGTCGGGCATTCAAGCCCTCAAAATATGAAGATACATCCACGATCGGAGTCTTTCCGATCAGTTCGGTTATGGAATTTACTAACATAAAGTCACCTCTTTGCACTGTAAGGATAGCAGAATGAAAGAATTTTTACCACTGAAGTTATCTTTTCAGAAAAAGAAAAAACCGCAAGCGGTTTCATCTTTTTATCAGGAAGAGATGATTCGAAAACTAATCTTTTCGCAAAATATCAGAATCAAATCAAATCCAAAATACTATCTAGATACTCATCATTGAAGAAACTCATCCGAACACTATTTCAAAACCAATCCAAGCACCGAACCATCTCTTCAAAAGTATTATACCATATTTATGCTAAATGGAAAGTATTTTGCTGATAAAACGCTGAAGACGTTCGGTTTTCGGTTGTCTGAGCACGACATCCGTTTTGCCTATCTCACCGATCCCAAACTCATCCATATACATCACCGTATCACAGGCATTGGACGCAAATCCCAGATGATGGGTCACGATGACCAGCTCGACCCCGCTTTGGACCAGTTCTTTCAGCATCGTCAGAACTTCATGGGATAACTCCGGATCTAGCGCACTGGTCGGCTCATCCAATAATAGCAGTTTCGGCTCGATGGCAATCGCCCGAATGATCGCGATGCGCTGTTGCTGACCGCCGGAAAGCTGTGCCGGAAACTTATGGGATGAATCTTCCAAACCAAACTTCCGTAACAGGTAAAGTGCCTTTTCTTTGGCCGCTGCCTTATCCATCATAAACGTATGTATCAGCGGTAAAGTGATATTGTCTAACGCTGAAAGATGCGGAAACAAACCGTTACTTTGGAAAACAAAGCCAATCTGCTTGCGATATTCGGATAACGTATGCTCCTTACTCTCGATCCATTGCCCGTTGAGTGCAAAGGTACCGTCATTTGCCTGTAACAGTCCGCCCAGCACCCGTAACAGCGTCGATTTTCCTCCGCCGCTGGGACCGATGATAGCCAATGCCTTGGCCTCAATCGTATCGGTAAAATGATCGAGAACGATTTGCGAACCAAATCGGACGGTCAGATCACGAAATTCAAGTTTCATAGCGGTTTCTCCTTTCCAGCCAGCGTGAAAGCATGGATACGGGAAAAGTCAGGATCAGATACAAAACCGCCAAAACGATATAGCTTGTGTAATAAGTAGAATAATTGGTTGCGGTGATTTCTTTCGTCACTTGCATAAGTTCGATAATGGCAATGGTCGATAACAGAGATGAATCCTTGATGACCGAAGCGAACTGTCCGGCAATGGCCGGTATGATCCGTATGATCAGTTGCGGAAGTAAAATCAGTCGGAACATCTTCATTTTCGTCAAACCGATTGACCGGGCAATTTCCATTTGCTTCGATTCGATCGAATTGACTCCGCCACGGATGATTTCTGAAATATAAGCTCCTTCAAACACTGAAAGGATCAGTACACCTGCAATAAAACGGTTGGACAGTCCCCAGGCGGTACCGATGATATAGTAAAAAAAGATGATCTGTACCAAAAGCGGTGTCCCGCGAATGATCTCGACATAAGTAGCGGCCAAATCACGGATGACCATCCAACGGCTCCGACGGCCTAAAACGACCAACGAACCTAATATAAGCGACAGAATCATCGAAAACAGACTGATTTGTACGGTCAAAACGAACCCCTGAGCAAAACGGGTCCGATATACCCACATTTGGGAGAAATCGAAATTGACATCGGCATTGACGGCGGATATGACCAGAAATGAAGCAATGATCAAAAATACGCCCAGCCATGAGAAAATCCGTTTCAACGTCATATTAATCGAAGAAGAACGCAAATCCCAAATCGTCAAACAGTTTCTTCTCCTCTTTCAAGTATATTTCTACGATTGGTTCAAAACCTTTGTCTTCCTTAAATTTCTTTAAAAACGCATTGAACTGTGAAACAAGCGGACTGCCCTTTTTAAATGCCGCACCCCAAAATTCCGGTTGCTGGTTGTCGATAAATACGGTTTTGGTACGGTCGGCATATTGCTGATAATTGCGTACGATTGTCAGCTGATCATAAATAAACGCATCTGCCCTCCCGTTGATGACCTCTGCTATCGCGGCACTTTCATCATCCAACCTCAACACCTTGGCCAATGGGAAATTATTGGTCACATAAAAATCCCCGGTACTGCCGGTCTTTACCGCCACGGTCCGCTCGGAATTATTCAAATCTGAGGACATGTTGACCGGACTGTTTTTGTTGACCAGAAAAGCCAAATACGCTTTGGCATACCCTTCTGAAAAATCTACGCTTTGTTTACGAACTTCGGTGATCGTCATCGACGAAATGACCATATCCACTTTATCCGTCTGCAGGGCCGGAATCAATCCGGTCCAGTTGATATTTTCAATGATGACTTCCCGACCAAGATACTCACCAAATGCTTTAGCCAACTCAACACTGACCCCCATGGGGTTGCCACTGTTGTCTTTGGTTTCAAACGGCGGATAGGCCAGTTCCATGCCAACCACCAAAGCGTCGGACTTGGGGTTCGTACAACCCGAGAAAATCAACAGAACAAGCAAAATCATCATTATTTTTTTCATGTTGTCACCTCATAAAAACAATACCGAGAAAGCAGGAAATAGTCAATGCAAAATAAAAAAGCCGTGACCGGCTTAGTTTTTTGGTGTACAACGTGCACAGACACCTTTGAATGTCAAATCGTGCGATAAAATTGAAAACGAGGTTTTCTCTCTGATTTCCTTATCAAGATTCTCATGATACGGAAGATCGATATCAAACAGCTGATTGCACTTGATGCACTGAATGTGATAATGCGGATGAACCGTCGGATCAAAGACCGTTGCTCCTGACCCGTTAGCGACTTCGCGCAACTCATTGGTGTCGACCATCTCATGCAAAATCCGATACACCGTTGCGAGGGATATGCGCGGATTGACCTTGATCACCCGGTTATAAATCTCTTCGGCACAAGCATGCGTATTGAGATCTCTGACTATTTTTCTGACCAGGCTTTTCTGTTTCGTGTTTCTTTTTTCCATGATATCTCCTCTCACTAGGACACTATTATATTAAAATTCGTGAAAATATGCAATTAATTATCAATAATTTGTTAAGGTTTGATCATCATTTTTGGTGATAGCTTCATGAAAATCACGCTTGTCATTCTCAGTCATCAGTGCCTTAACCAACCATGACAAAAAGGTAATGGCTGCAATATTGAAAATCAGGCGGATTAAAGTAAACCTGACTCCCAGATTCGCAAGTTCAAATAGCAACAGCGGTAATTTCAGTGTGGACCAGGCCCCGATAAAAATCAGGGTATTGAAAACAGAAGCTCCTTTTTTGGCCATGGTATAGGCCATCGGAAAGGCAGCGTACAATGGGCCGGCCGCTGCAGACCCCATCAAAAATGCCAGAAACATTCCTTTGAAACCTGACCGTTCCCCCATCAGAGCAATCATGGTTTCCCGCCTGACCCAAACGTCCAACAAACCCATCAGCACAAAAATCGGCGGTAATATTAGCAGCATCTCCCTGAAATTCAGGGCAGCAGCTTCAATGGCGGCTTTCCCCTGATTAAATCCAAATAAGATTACAGCTACATTCAGCAGAAAGATGATCAGAAAACCTCTGTAGCGTTTGATCAGGGCAGCCATTGCATCAGTCCTCCGATCACAAATGCGATCAACACCGCATAAATCAATGCGAAGAGATTGCGTTTTATGGCCAGTCCGGTGCCCAAGTAACTCTTTTCCATCGGAAATGTGACTACTCCAACCATCATCAGGGTCGAGATAAATGCCGCGATCTGCGTATAGCCGGCATTCAGTTTCAACAGGTTTGCTGCCAACGGAAAGGCAATAAATCCCGGAATCAGCGTGACTGATCCGATCAAGGATGCAATCATCACACCGAAAAATCCTGACTGCTCACCAATCAGTTGTGAGATGACTTCCGGAGATATCCAGGCCATCGTAATTCCGATGACCATCAAAACGACCAGCATGGCCGGCAGGATATTCTCAAATGACTTGAATGCTTTCTT
>DDYT01000057.1 GCA_002348095.1 Erysipelotrichaceae bacterium UBA2227
GCATTTTCAGCAAACGGGAATACGATCGGGCAGTCCAACGCCGGTTTTGCATCCGGAACGATTTTCTCAGAAATACCTTTAAACGCCGGAACGATTTCAGCGATCAGCAAGCGAACGCCGGCCAATACAATGTAAACACCGCCCGCAAAAGTCAGGGCTTGAATGACCGAGAATAAGAACCAGTTAAGACCGGCAGTCATGGCCGGATCAAAGCCTTCTTTAAACGAAGCGATGACCGAAACNNGATAAACGTTTCGGGAATTTGATTTCTTCTGTGGATTTCGATTCTTTACCGAAAATCGACCCCAGCCAAGCAGAGAAAACATAACCTAAAGTACCAAAGTGACCAAACGCAATTGATTCTTCACCGGTAATTTTGACCATAGTTTTTTGAGCCAATGCCGGGAAGAAAACCATCGTGAAGCCAAGCAGAGCGGAACCGGCCAAAATCAGCTGCCAACCTTCCAAACCGCCGACGGATAATACGACCGCAATCAGTGCAGCCATATACAGTGTGTGGTGCCCCGTCAGGAAGATGTATTTCCATTTCGAGAAGCGGGCAAGCAAGATATTGGCAACCATACCGAATGCCATGATCAATGCGGTTGCTTGGGCATACTCATTCAACGCCAATGAAACGATCGCCTCGTTGTTGGGAACAACGCCTTGAACACCGAATGCAAAGTTGAACAGTTCGCCGAAATAGTTCAATGCGCCTACCAAAATCCCTGCACCGGCACCGATGATGACGAAGCCGAGAACGGTTTTCAGCGTTCCTTTAATAACTTCTTCGATCGGACGGCCTTGTGCAACTAAGCCGATCAATGCCATTGTACCAATGAGCAATGAAGGAGTGGACAACACGTCTTGAATAAATACTAATACAGATTCCATGTAACAATTTACCTCCTTTTGTTACTTCGTACAATTTCCCCTTGTACTAATGCCCGAGATTGAAGAGCCGGTAAATCTCTTCTTCGCTCGTAGCGCCTAATATCTTACCGATAAGATCATCATCACTGAGAACTTCGGACAGTTTTGCCAATGTCTGTAAGTGAGACTCACTATCGGATGCGGCCAGTGTAATCAGCAAACGCACGTCATATCCGTCTTGCGAGAATTTGATCGGTTTGCGAAGAAGCAGAACGGCCAGCTGTTTCCTCAAAACGCCTTGTTCGGGACGCGCATGAGGCAAAGCAATGTTGGGTGCAATGACGTAATACGGACCGTACTTCTCCGTATTTTCAATGATCGCATCCACATAGCGACTTTCCACAAAACCGTTCTCGATCAGCGGAGAAACCGCTTCGACCACAGCCTGCTTCCAGTCCGTCACCTCTTCTTTGATCCGGATATTCATTTGTTGAATCAATTCTTCCACATGCATTCCTCCCTTTCTTTTTCATCGGAGGACAATCCCTTAATTTTAGTTTATGTGAATTGTCCGTTTTTTTGAAGAACAACGTTTTCACGTTGTACTTGTGCAAAAATGGACTAAGCCGATTTTTGCTTACGATATGCCAATACGGCCATCACGGCCATGACCAGCGAAAGCACCAGATATAATCCGAAATTGGCCGAAACTCCTTTGACAAGCCACTCGTTGAGCGCTGCAACCGCAAATGCCGCGGATATCAGTGAAGATATCTTCAAACGCGACCCGTTCATTCGGGTCAAGACTTCATCCGAGTCCAAAAGCAGCAGATTTTTCTGCAAGGGAATCAGACCTTCCTTACCTAAAGCCTTGGCTAAACCGTCTTTCAAAGGTTCATCCGTCACCGGCAGGCCTAACTTGTAAATATCCGGATGTCCGCCTTTAACGACATAACCGGCCTTGGCCTTTCTGAGCATTTCGATATCATTGGTATTATCACCCAGGGCCATGACTTCATCCCATGAGATGTTCAGTGCCTTTAATGCTGCTTCACACCCGACCGCTTTATTGACCGATTTGTTGAAAATATCATAACTGCCCGGATCGAACTCATCGTAACGAAGCGACGGACGCGCTGAAACAAATGATTTCACCTTTTCCAGCGGAGCGCTGAGCACGATCATGTTGTACACCGGATGGTCAAGATGTTCTTTCCCATCGACAGTGCGGATGGCACTGTAATCATGTCCGATCAGCCTGACCAGTTTTTTGAGTAACTGCTCCCCCTGATAAATGACGGTCTTATGATCCATATGAAAAGCATGTTCCAGTTTTTCCCGGTTCGCCCAATCCAGAAACTGCACTACGATGTCTTTCGGTATTTTCTTATCCGAAACGATTTCTCCGAGTGAATTCTGACATATCGCACCGTTGACCGAGACGACATAATCCGGCTTGATAGCCTTGAGCAAGGATGAATCGATGGAATAATGCGTCCTTCCGGTCGCCAGGATAATTTTGATATCTGACTTTTTCAGATGATTGACCGACGCAACCGCACTTTGCGGAAGACGGTGCGTCCGCTTGTCGATCAGGGTCCCGTCTATATCTATGATCAGTGCTTTAATCGCCATAATCTTGATCCTCATCTTCTTTCTTAAGATTGACCATCAAATCAAAAATGTGCTGCGGAAGGTCACAATCCGCCATTTCTGAAACAAACTGCACATCATTAAACAAGTCCATGATGTCTTTCATGATTCCCAAATGACTTTGCTTGTCAACCGGTGCCAAAATCATGACAACGGAAACGGGACGATCCTCAAAATAGACATCCTCTTGCAGTTTCAGTACGGAAACACCCAAAGAATGGACCCCGTCACTGGGCAATGCATGTCCCAAGGCCAGATAAGGCGCGATAACGATATAAGGTCCGTAATACTCGACATTGGCAATCATGGCCGAAATATACTGCTCGGTAATAATATTCTCTTCTAGAAGCGGCTGCGATGCTACGGTCAGTGCGCTTCGCCAGTCAGAAACCCGATGGAGAACCTGAATATGCGAAGGTGTCAATACATCCTTCAGTCGTATCGACATTTGCTTGCGCCGCTCATGAGTCTCAATCGCCCCAAAAAGCGGCTGAAGTTCCAGGATGACCCGTTCCAGCTGATCATCATTGAGATACTGACCGACGACTTTCACGATTTTATCCATTGTGATCTGATTGCTTTTTACTTTGGTCGTACTGCTTCGGGCAATCCTCGATAAAATACGTAAACGATCATCCTCCGAGATGATCGGATTGACCCGGATGACCGGTACCGTCGCATTCACATCGACTGTCGAGATGATAAAATCAATGCGGGAACTATAGCGCTCCGCTTCCTCAATCGGAACGATTGCAACGACTTCAATGTTGGGATGGAGTGATTCGACTTCCGACTTGAGCATATTGGCCGTTGAAATCCCATTAGGACAAACCAACAGGATCCTGCTGGAAGGGGTTATGTTGCGCTGACGCAAAAAGCCGCCAAAATGCATCGTGATATAAGCGATTTCCGCATCGGGAATCGGCAATCCCAGTTTCTTTTTGATTCCCCGGGCTGCTTTGACCGTAAGATCAAACAAATCGGGGTAACTCGCCCGGATATCGGCCATCAGTGGATTTCCGATCTGAATCCCGTATTTATACCGATAAATCGACATCTTCAGATGATGAGCGATCATCGAAATCAGTTGTTCTTTTTCGTCAAAGATGATGCATGCCAGCATCTCAAAATCATTGACCAACAGCTTCGCCAGTTCGATCACATCTTCCTTCTGTTCGATGACCGTCGGAACCTGCACGCGTGATCCCAATAAGTGCATGGCAAGATAAATCTGCTCGTTTTCATTGAGTTGTGGGAAATAAATCTTGACCAGCTGAAATTCCTGAGACTGAAAGATTTCCTCCGTATCGACTTCCTCGATCACGATCGCTTCCTTACGTCTGATGATATTACGGATCAGCGTACTGAGCGAAAAAAGCATACCGCTGACATAATTGGTTTGGAGGCGTTCTTCGATTCTTTTTAGCTGTTTCATGATCACCTCGACTTCTTGAGGATCATAAAAGTTCAAATCTTTAAATCCCGGGATGCTGCGGTTTTGAATCAGCGGGATGATCGGTTCAAAATAATACAAGAAAAGAGCCCGCTGCATGACTAAAGATCCCTCGACCCTATAGCCGTTATGCGGTTCAAAAATGAGTTCCAAATCATACTTATTCAGTTTCGCACGAACCGTTTTCAGATCATTGAACGCCGTGTTCCGGCTGACATCACATACCTGACAGAAATAATCTACAAATACCGGTTCCGACTGCCCAAACAAAGAACAGAGGATCAGTTGCATCCGTTCTTTGGGCTGTAAAAAATAGTACGTCAGTTCCTGGTCGCTTTTGAGTAACTCACTGATTTTCTCCCGCTGAACTGATGACAAAAACAGACCGCGGTTGCGCTCGACCTGTATGAACCCTATATGATGCGCCTGCAGCCATTCGTTGATTTTCTCCAGATCATAATAAATACTTCGACGGGACACATTCAGCGTCTTGGCAATTTCCGAAATGGAGACATAGTCCTGATGCGTCAGTAAAACATTAAGCATCGTCGTACATCGGGTATCAAGAGACCAAAGTTGCATGAACATCCCTCCTTTTTTTCATTTTACCAAAGAACTCTTTTTTTTTGCGACCCTTTTTTGCACAAACAATCATGCAAAACAAAAAAACAGGCTTTCGCCTGTTTATCGGTTTCCCAGAACCGCCTGATAATAGTCCTGTTCCAAGATTTTCGCTGAGTAATAAAACTTCGCATTGACATATTTGATCATATTCTTGACGTACTCGTCATCTTCGGCATATCCGTCATTCCAGTAAAATGTTTTGGTTTTTGCACTGTACCGGCCTTTCTCCGTGATGAAACTGCGATCGACGAAGATGATCAGAGGCTGATTGTCCGAAAACATATCCTGCCCCATGTAAAGACGCGAATCATATTCCAATCCCATCAGATTGGCAATGGTCGGGATGATATCCAGTGAGGACACCGGCTTGTTGATAACGACCGGGGTTTCCATACCGTCCACATAGAGAATAAACGAACTTCGATACTGTTCGAAGGTCTTATCGACGATAAACCCTGCCAGTTCATTAATTTCTTCCGGCTGCAATCCGTAGGGATAATGGTCGGCGCTGATCGCAATCAGCGTTTTATCTGCAATGCCTGCTTCACGCAAACGGTTCAGCAAGTATTCCATCGCCCGGTCAAGCTCGACCTGGGTAGCAAGATACGCCTTTACGTTGCTTGAATATGGCAGATCGGCGACGACCGCTTTGTTTTTGGCAGCCATCGAATTACCGGTAAAGGTATAAAGCAAGTGCCCGCTGACTGTCATGTAGTAGGTATGAAACGGCTGGCTGTCAATATATCGGTCAACCGTGATTTCCATCATCTGTAAATCTGAGCGCGGCCAGCGGTTGTCCATGACTAAACCCTTGCCCACACCGTAATAATCGTATCCCATGTTGGGATGCGAGATGTCCCGTTTGTAATAGTTGTATGTGTGATTGTGGAAGGCCATCGTTTTGTAACCCAACGGACGCAAATGATTGCCCATCGTATAAGGCATATAATTGGCTCCCGACACCGGCAGACTCCAAACACCGGCCTTCGGAATCAGCCCGGTAGTCGCCACATACTCACCATCGGAGGTACTGACACCCCAGACCGGATTGTAGAAATTGGTAAACACATAACCTTGATTCGCCATGGCATACAGCGTCGGTGTGACATCTTCTCGAACTGCATAGTGCGAAAATCCTTCGGCCGTAATCAATATCAGGTTGTATCCCTCATAGATCCCGGTCATTTTATTTTTATTGGTCGGCCGGACATTCGAGAAATAATTGTGCATATCTTTTAGTGTATCATTTTGGGCCATATCGATCAGCTGCTGCCAGTCAATCTCCAGTACATTGTATTTTGTATCATCTTTCGGATCATTGGGATCATTAGGGTCATTGGGATCAACGATTTCCCCGGGATCTCTGACCATATTTTCCATAAATGGAATGATCTCGATGATCATGCGTTTGACATCGATCCGGATGCTTGTCAACAGTCCCAACTGACGGACAGAATCAATGGGATACTCATGATAATAATAGGCATCGTAGGGCGAACCGTTGTCTTTTGATCCGAAATTGATTGAAAGCAAGCCGATGATGTGGAAGAACAGTGTGACACTGACCAACAGAGCCACCAGCTCCTTTCGGACGATGAGTTTCGGCATTCTCTTTCTTAAGATCAGATACACGATCAGCGGCAGCGACAGCAACGGCAGCCACAGCCAGTGATTCTTAAGCATGGCAATGATCTCACGGTAAAACTCCCCGACCTGGGTTCCGTTAAGCATGGAATATATGGTATAGAATGTCTTAAAGAAACTGAAATAGAAAAGCTGAGTTCCGTAAAACAGGATGATCATAATCAGGATGAATATCATGACTCCCCGCTGATACTTACCGAATAATGCCGTAATAAGCGTCAGCAATGTCGAAAACGCGATGGAAAATAACAGAGAAAGAAAAAACCCCGAAAACTGAACACTTAAAAGCGTATTCAGTTTCAAAAATACTTCCAAAAACAGGATACTGAACAAGTAAAATCCGCATACCGCCAAAATCTCGTTAAGTCCGGATTCCGGTCTTTTCGTTCGGATCATCTGATCACCTTCGATTCACACAGTATATATTATCACAATCCCATAAATTCGACAGTGAAAAGTTATAAATTGCATAAATCCATTATTAAGTTTCAAAGAAAAAGAAAACCCGGCGGTGGGAGTAACACCGACGGGTCAGTCATCAGAAATGTACATTGACGCATGTGCGTCGGATATCATCGAGTGTCATACATCCGGTCATCCGCATGCATTCTTTGAGCTGTTCGATCAACTGGTTGGCATAAAGGGCAACCCCTTCCTGCTGTCCGCCGATCGCCATATGACTAAACGGACGGCCGATCAGAACGGCATCCGCACCCAAAGCCAAAGCCTTAAATACATCCGCTCCGCTGCGAAATCCCCCATCGATGTAAACTTTCATGCGTTTGCTGACAAAGGTACAGATACTTTCGAGCACTTCGATCGTCGAAACACAGTCATCGAGTACCCGTCCGCCATGATTGGAAACGATGATGGCATCTGCCCCGGCTTCGATGGCATTTTGGGCATCCTCGATCGTCATGACCCCTTTGACGATAAAAGGCACTTGCGCAAACTCTTTGATTTTCCGTAAATCCGCAGCGCTTTTATAAGCGACCGGAACTCCCATCTGCTTGAGCAGCGTCAGTCCGGCAGCATCGACATCCATTGCTATCGCCTTTGAACCGCAGGCCTTGACTTCCTCAAACTTCGAAAATACATGATCCAACAGCCAGGGTTTGATGGTCATGACCGTATCGTTCGGTAACTCCTTATGCAAGTTCAGGGGCATTTCAAAGGCCTCACGGTTGGCTCCATCGCCCAAAAAGGCAATCAGCCCCGCCTCTTTACACCCATGTCCCAACGCTTGCAGATAGGTCTTTTCATCTACGGTCGAACCGTAATTGATTTTTACGTTCGCAATCGGTGCGGCCATGATCGGGGCTCGAAGCATAGAGCCGAAAAAGTCAAACGAACTGTCGACATCGTTATCTTCGTATAACACTTTCATATTCAATGTAACTTGCTTCAGCATGGAAACATTGCGTACGAAGGACGAGCCGGTCCCTTTCCCCCCGGGACCGGGCGTCCAACCGCGGCACGTTTCGCCATTGCACGATTTACACATTTTACAGATACTCATATTGTTTTTCGCAGAAATTTTGATTTCTTCGAGTGTTGCCATGTTATCTCCTTTTCTGAAAAAAGAAAGGTTGTCGCCAACCTTTCCCGAAATTTGATTGTCAGACGATACTATTCTTTGACAGCGACCGGAGCTTTACCGCCGATAACGCCGGCTTTAACTAAGAACAGAACCAAGCATGCAGCTGCAAAGGCTAAGCCGGCCGGATAAGAAATC
Organism: Erysipelotrichaceae bacterium UBA2227; assembly: GCA_002348095.1. GTDB lineage: Bacteria > Bacillota_I > Bacilli_A > Erysipelotrichales > Erysipelotrichaceae > UBA2227. Next base: position 7,983 of record DDYT01000057.1, read on the forward strand.
GTCGTAGCCAGTTTGAAACCTTCCGGTGCCTGAAGGATATAGGTCATCGATACTGCACTCATAAAGGTTGCAGGAACCGTTGCGATCCAGTGATTGGATTTTTGTTTGACCAAATACATTGCGCCAGCCCACAAAGCGATCATCGCTAAGGTTTGGTTGGACCAAGAGAAGTAACGCCATACGATGTTGAAGTCGATCAATGTCAGCAGACCACCGACAGATAACAACGGAACAGCCACCAGTAAACGTTTGATGTTGGATTTTTGTTCAAGACCGAACCAGTCAGCCAAAGTTAAACGAGCCGAACGGAATGCGGTATCGCCGGATGTGATCGGACATGCGATAACACCGATCATTGCCAAGACGCCGCCAACCGGTCCTAACAGTTTGAATGCGATATCATAAACTACGCCAGCCTGTCCGCCGTATTCTGCCAAAGCAGCAGCAAGACCGCCGGTCGATTGATAGAATGCTACACCAGCTGCAGCCCATACCAATGCGATAACCCCTTCCGCAACCATCGCGCCATAGAAGACTTTGCGACCGTGTTTTTCGGAAGTTAAGCAACGTGCCATCATCGGTGATTGGGTAGCATGGAATCCGGAGATCGCTCCGCAAGCCACGGTAATAAACATTAACGGCCAAATCGGTAAGCCTTTCGGATGCAGGTTAGCAAGTGTCAGTTCTGCCATCGGGACACCGGTGAAAATCATACCGCCGGCAATGCCGACTGCCATGATCAATAATGCTGCACCGAAAATCGGATAAATGCGTCCGATCAGTTTGTCGATCGGAAGGATCGTTGCTAAGAAGTAATATGCCAGCACAATGATCAACCAGACATTGCGGGTCATTACATCCGGGGTCAGTCTTGCCAATAAGCCGGCCGGACCGGTCATAAAGACGGTACCAACCAAGACCAACAGAACGACTGAGAATATACGCATAACGAACTTCATTTGCGGACCCAGGTAAATGCCAACGATTTCCGAAATACTTGCGCCTTTATGACGGATGGAAATCATACCTGATAAGAAGTCATGGACGGCACCGGCAAAAATGGTACCGAAGACGATCCACAAGAATACGACAGGTCCCCATAATGCACCGGCGATTGCGCCGAAGATCGGACCTAAACCGGCGATGTTCAGCAATTGTACCAAGAAGATTCTCCAAGTCTTCATCGGAACAAAGTCAACACCATCAGCCAGTTCAGCTGCCGGAGTCGGACGGTCATCTGGACGGAATACTTTTTCGACGAGTACACCGTAGGTCAGAAAACCGATCACCAACACGGCTAGTGCAACAAAAAATGTAATCATAGTTATCCTCCTTTTGAATTGGACACTATAATTATATATTTCGATGCATTGGTAACGCTTACATTTGTCCGAAATGTAAAAAAAACGGAATGAAATGCACAAATTCCGTTTCAAAATTCAAAAATGGACTTCAATTGACTGACTTTCTGCCGGCTGACCGGGATGACCTGATTACTGAATCCGGTCAGTTTGATCCCTACCGTGTTGTTAAACCAGGGTACGATCTCATTGACCATATTCAGATTGACGATATAACTGCGCTGTACCCGCATAAACCCATAGTTCTTCAGTCTTTCTTCCAAAGCATCCAGACTCTGATGCGTCGTAAACTCTCCCCGTTTGGTATAGACGACCGAGTGGCGCTCAACGGGCGTTATATAACAGATGTCCGGAATATTCAGAACGATCACCTTATCATGACTGCTTACGGTAAGTTTTTCGTTAGGCCCCATCGCCAGCGGACTAAGCGGCTGCTTTTTGACCATCCGGCCCAACGCCCGTAAAACATCGACTTTACGAAAAGGTTTCATGACATAATCGATTGCACTGACCGAAAATGCATCGAACGCATAATGCTCATACGCCGTTGAAAAAACGATCGGAATGCACCCGTCCATTTTTTCGATAATATACCTACCGATATCCAAACCCATCCCATCGGGCAGCTGAACGTCCAAAAAAGCCCCGTCGATCGACACGTTTTCCAACAGACCGATGGCACTTTCAACACTGTCCGCCTCCAATATCTGAATATCGTTTTGCACTTCTTTTAACAAAAACTTCAGTTCACTGCGCGCAATACGCTCATCATCCACGATCAAAATACGCATGTCATGCCCCGCTTCTTGGAATCATCATTGAAATCCGGGTTCCCAGCGACGGCTTGCTCTCAATATGCAATCCGGCATTATTGGGATAGATGCTCTTAAGACGGTGATGGGTATTGGCCAGACCGATTTTATCTTTATCATGATTGCCATTATACAGTTTTTCGACGATATGCTTTTGGATGCCTCCGCCATTATCACTGATGGTAATGGACAAGCCCTCTTTTTTCTCCTCGATTTTAACATCAATGACCAACAGCGGCGATTTCATGCCATGCTTGATCGCATTTTCGATCAGCGGCTGAACGATGAAGTTGGGTACCATAAAGTGCAAGTCCGGGCTGACTTGGATGTTGACCTGAAGCCGGTCTTCAAACCGGGCTTTCTCGATTTCCAGATAGGACAGGACATGTTCGATTTCTTCGTGAATGTCGATCATTTCTTTATGCGTGGATAAAGTATTTCTGAAATAGGAAGACAGTGCCAGCAACAGCGATCGGGCACGGTCGGGGTTTTCGCGGCAGTAAGCACTGATGGTGTTCAGCGCATTGAAAAGAAAGTGCGGATTGATCTGATACTGCAGAGCACGCAACTCGGCTTTTTCCAAAAGTTTCTTCTGATAATCAATTTCTGACAGTTCAAGCTGTGATGAAAACAAACTGCTCAATCCGTTGATGAACTCACGGTCAGCTTCCAGCTTTTCTTTAAATTTACGGTCACAAATGGCAATCGTACCGATCACCAGATCACTTCGCATCAGCGGTGCGATCAGCACCCGTTTAAAGGTATCATTCATCTGATACTTCTTCAAATCATCTTCATTAAGCATGACCGTTTTCTTTTTGCTCATGCAACGCTGGAATTCATAATGAAAAATGACCGGAAATTGTGGGAGATCCTCAATTTTCTCACCGGCATTGGCCAATACTTTTTCATTGTTGGTAATCAAAACTGCGGTCGCATCAATATTTTTATGAATGATATTTGCACTTTCTGCCATACTTTCGATATGGTTGATCCCTTTGCGCAAATATGGCAGACACATCTGAGCCAAATCAAAAGCCAGTTTCATATGAACGGCTGAGTGCTGATCAAGAGAGCGCTGTACCGAATACATGCTTTCCAAAAAGATCACGATCCCAATCGAGTTTAAGAAGATCATCGGCATGGCAATGATCCGTACCAGTTCCACGGCATCAGCAAACGGCCGGGCGACCAACAGGATGATGACCATCTGAATGATTTCGGCGAAGAAAGTCGTCGTAAAAATGATGCGGTATTTACTGTTGCTTGAGCGGATGCGCTTATACATAAATCCGCCGATCAGCCCTTCGACGATCGTAGAAATCGCACAGGCCAACCCGGTAAATCCGTTGATATCGATGGCATATCGGTGAATTCCGGCAGTCAGTCCGGCAATCGTTCCGACGATCGGTCCGCCCAAAATACCACCGGCAATGACGCCGATGACCCTTGTATTAACAATAGCTCCGTTGATGCGTATGCCGGTATAGGTAGCCAAAATTCCTATTGATCCGAAAATCAGTCCCAATACGACTTTCTCCCAGGTTTTTTTCTGATGTTCGAAAATCGTTTTACGGAAAAAGGATGCACGCGGCATCAGATATCCGATGATCATTAAGATGGCAATGTTGACGACGAAATTACTGAGAATGTTAGTTTGCATGGATTTCACCTGCCAAATCTATTTTATCATTGCTGAACTGTTTTTAAAGTCGGAAATTTCACAAATTTGATGAAATTTAGCTGTTGAGATACTCCGTTAATATCTGATATACGGAAATGATCGATGGTATGTGGACGCGTTCTGTCAGTTTATGCGCATCTTTGCCCCACGGACCGAGATTGATCATCGGGATGTCCAGAAAATCCAGCACCGACCAGTCGATGCGTTGCAACTGATCATAGCCTGGGATCAGCCGCTTGAGCGATTCGATATCCTCTGTCTTAGGTCGGCTGACAAAACTCAAATCGGAGATATACGGATAGTTATTACAGTAGGTGTACCCCGGGGCACACTGACGGATTGCTCCAATGAATTCTCTGTGTCGGGGATTTGTAAGATCGATTTTCTGATTGGGATAATACGGCATGGACAGAAACAAAATGATGCGAGGCGCAGGATCATACTGAGCCTGTTCTTTGACCCAGCGAAGCGAAAACTCACGTTCATCTTCATTCGGAGAGATCGTCAGATGAGTTTGACCGTCATCATGGAAACTGCGCACATCCGCCTGCCAAGGCAAAGTTTCCAGGGGAAACCCCTTTTCCGTGCAGTACACACTGTAACTTTCGTTAAGTCTGTCTATGACTTTCTGCTGAGCTTTTTGTGCCGCCAGAAGCAGCTTCTGTTGCCACTGATCGACAGTTTGACCGATAATCGTGACGTTAAACGACACCGATGCCATTTTGGCGGTCTGAACCGAATAACCTGTTTTATCATCCTTGATGGAAAGTGTGATCGGAGCTACCGCCACATCATCACCACACCGATCGCAATACTCTGGATTCAGATTGATTTCTTCGATCAGAGCACTGACCAGCTGATTGGCATCGATTCCGGCATACGGATCGGAAGCGTGAGCTTCTTTGCCGATGCACAGAAACTGAACCAGGATTTTTCCGATCGTACCGCCATAAATGAATCGGCGGTTATCTTTGGGATATTGCGGAGATGTGTAGTCGGTGTCGATGGCTGATTCGATATTCAAGTCAAACTCGGATGACATCTGCCGTATTACGGGCAGTGCATCGATCATTCCCTTAGAATCCCCTTCTTCATCACACACAAAAACGACCATCAGGTTTTTTCCTTTCGGATTTTTGCTTAAATGTTCCAAGAGCGTCAGCCAGATGGCAATGCCGCTTTTCATATCGAGCGATCCCCTTCCGAAGAGGAAATTCTCATCATCAAGATCACGAAGTATCTCCGGATCGCGGATGAAATCTTTCAGCGCATTTTTCAGAAGATTGGGCTGATGGGCTAAAGGTTTTAGGGGGCCGTAATCTTCGGTAGGTACCGTATCAAAATGACCGATACCTAAAACCGTATCGCTTACATCGGGATTTTTGAGCAGCGCAATAACGGAATATCGTCCAAACGGATCATCCTTGACCGGACAAACCTGCAGATACTGCGGATATTTTTTAAAATAAACAAAATCCGACAAAATCGAAAAGATCCTGTCGGCTATGTTTTTTTCATGCACACTTTGAACGATCGAACACGTTTCTACCAGTTCGATCGTGCGTTTTATTAGTTGCTCGGACACTTCGATGTCATTCATGATCATCGCGGGTCGCCAAAAATCTGAACCCAATATAAACGGCCGTCTTTATCCTTTTTGATACCGATACCGATTTCCGTATACCCCTCTTTAAGAATGTTTGCCCGGTGACCTTCCGAACTCATCCAGCCACTGACCACCGAAGAAGCGGAGGTAAATCCTGCCGCCAGATTTTCACCGATCATCCGATAATCGTAGGTTCCTTCAAATACCGTATAAAATTTCGAACCATCCGGACGTGTATGAGAAAAACTCTTGATGATTTCTTCCGCACGGATCATCGCCCCTTTTTCTAATACGCTGTTATAGGTCAGTGCCGGCAGTCCGGCATTGATTCTTTCCTGATTGGTCAGTCTGAACACTTCGCGGATTAACCGCTCGATATCCAGACACGAAACCACACGGATCGTCACCGATGCCGATGCGGTCCTTGATGCGTTTCTGACCGTGACGGTCGCGGTACCGACGGCTTTCGCAGTAACACGCCCACTATCCGAAACCGTCAGTACCGAAGGATCGCTGCTTAAATATTCGATTGCCTCATTGGCATCCAAAGGAGATTTCTTGATATTGAGAACTTGTGAAGTCGATGTTTCCATGGTCGTTGACGCCGAGACGATACTTAGGGACTGGATTTTGATCAGTTCGTTTTTCTTAAGAACTTCCAGTGTGAATGAAGCACTTGCCCCATCGACAGAGGCTTTGATTACGGTCTTCCCCGGATTGACGGCTTTGACCGTACCGTCTTGATCGATCAAGGCGACCGAAGGATCGGCGGATGTATAAACGACTTTTTTGATCAGATCACTCGGAGTCACTTTTGCACCGACTGAAAAACTCTCCCCCGCAACGATGGATTTCCGGGTGTTAAGTAAGGATATCTTGACTTCTTTGACTAAGTTAATTTCGCTTTTGGTTTCGACGGATAAATCAAAAGACTCACTGAACCCGGAACTGTGCGTTACCGTGATTCGTGTCTCACCCGCAGTCAGCGCTTTGATTAATCCCTGATCATCGATGGATGCAATCAGTGGGTTTGAACTGAAAAAGGATAATCCGCTCAGGATCTGATGACCCTGAGGATCGCTGACCTTCAGTTCAAACGAATCTCCGGTGTACATAAAATCAATTGTTTCATTGACGATCAGACAGGATTTATCGATGTCTTCCGTAGAAAGTGAGTCGCAGGTGACACTGGAATGTTCCAGCAAGTTGACTTTGGAAAGTGAGAAAAGTTGTGTCCAAGGCGAATGAAAAGAAACCGTGATTAACAAAGAACTGACGATCGCAATCATCCAAATCTGCCATTTACGCACAACACCCACCTCCAATCTCACAAAAAATATTTTTCCGACCCTATCATAACACATATCTTCTGTCGCGTTAATGAAAAATTTTACTAATTTCTGTTTCATCGACAATTTCCATGGAGTGATTGAAAAGGCCGGACAAACATACTACAATTGTATCAAAGATGTTTTGACGGACCATCATTTATCCAGGGGGCACTTATGATTGAAAAAATCCGGACAGTGTTTTGCGAAATCATCCAAATGAGTGAAGATCAGCTTACTTTTGAAACACGGTTAAAAGAAGATCTGATGCTTGATTCACTGACGGTTCTTGAACTTGTCATGGATTTGGAAAATGTGTTTGATATAAAGATCGAGGACCAGGATTTGAAGAAACTTGTTACCTTTGGTGATGTCGCTGAAATGATCAAATCCAAACTGTGATCAGATTTTCGGCGATGGAGGGGTTTCTGTGAAAGCGAAGAAAATCAGAAAAATCATGAAGGCATTTGATCGTTCGTCCCTGGAGCGGATGGAGATCACTTTTGAAGGCGGACGGATTTCGCTGCAAAAGTCGGCTACTGATTCAAAAAGTGAGAAGAAAGAATTTTCTAGGGATGTTAATGACAGCAGTGAACTGATCTGGATACACTCCCCGCTGGTCGGAACATTTTACTGTAAACCTACCCCACAAGCCGACAAAATCATCACCCTCAATCAACGGGTGCGAAAAGATGAAACCGTATGTATCATCGAAACGATGAAAGTTCTCAATGAAATCAAGTCACCGGCGGATGGGATAATCGTTCAAATCGAGGTACAGGACGGTCAGATGGTCCAGTATCATCAACGGCTGATTGCGGTACGGAAAGATGTTTAGGAAATGCCTTATTGCCAATCGCGGTGAAATTGCCCTTCGCATCCTTTCAACGTGTCAAACATTGGGTATCCGCACCGTCGTGGCTCATTCTTTGTGTGATCAGGATTCACTGGCAGTCTCACTGGCCGATGAAGCGGTCTGTATCGGACCGGATCCAGCTGCTCTCAGTTACATGAATATCGATCATATTTGTGAAGCCGCGATGCTCACCCATTGTGATGCCGTGGCATTGGGCTACGGCTTTCTCAGTGAAAGCGCAAAGTTTGCAAAGATGGCGAAGAAGTGCGGGCTCACCGTCATCGGAATCAATCCGGACCTTCTTGAAACGATTGAACATAAACATTCGCTTAAAGAAATCATATCGAGTCTGAACATTCCGGTCATTTCGGGTACATCCGTCATTCATTCGCTGGACGAAGCCATATTTTCGGCTCAGCAACTGGGTTATCCGGTGATGATAAAACCAACGGTCGGAGGCGGCGGACGCGGGATCAGAATTTTCAACGATGTCCAACAACTGACCGCCTTTCTGCAATCCTTCCGAGACATCCGTTCCGCATCGATGATGCTAGAGAAATTTTCACCTTCGAGCAGACACATCGAAATTCAGATTCTCGCTGATCAGCATCAAAATATCGTCAGTCTATCAAGCAGAAACTGCACGGTTCAATATAATTATCAGAAAGTGATCGAAGAAGCTCCTTTTTCATCAATTTCTGTCGGACTGCATCAGAAAGTGCTTACGTATGCAATGCGGATCGCCCGACATCTTGCGCTCGACAACATCGCAACGGTCGAGTTTCTGATCGATCCTCAGGATGAGGTTTACTTTATGGAAATCAACCCGCGCATTCAAGTCGAACATCCGGTCAGCGAGATGATCTGTGGCATCGATATCATCGAACAGCAGTTTCGTGCCGCAGCCGGACAACCTCTCTCTGTCAGTCAGTCGGATATCCGCTGTGACGGATTTGCCATTGAATGTCGGATCAACGCCCAAGATCCGCAACGTGACTTCGCTCCGGTCAGCGGAAATATCACCCGCCTTTTCTTACCGAATATCCAGCATGTACGCATCGATACGGCATTGTTTGCCGGTTGTACGATCCCGATTCATTATGATTCCCTTTTGGCCAAGGTCATTGTCTGGGGTGAAACCCGTGCGCAGGCTTTGATGCGAATGAGCCTGGCACTTGAGCAAATTCAAATTGAAGGTATACCGACGAACCTCCGTTTCATGCAAAACCTTTTGCGCTTTCCCGGATTTGTCCATGGCGGCTATACCAGCGAACTGTTTCCTTTGGTCGTTGAAAGCCTAAAAAATCAAAAAGAAAATCAGCAATCAGATTCTTTTGTTTGTCCCTGTTGCAATCAGTCTTTATCGATCGTGCAGATGTATGAAAACTTTCATACCTGCCCGCATTGTCATCATCACTTTCGCATATCCGCAGTACAGCGTATCGCTTATCTGATCGACACCGATACATTTACCGAACTGGATGCTCAGATTGTCAGCCGCCAGTTTACGGATTTCCCCGGCTACCGTGAGAAACTGCGGTTGGCACAGCAGCAAACCGGATTGCGGGAAGCCGTCATTTGCGGGATTGGCAAGATTTGCGGTGAAACGGTTTGTATCGGCGTTTTGGATGCTTCGTTTCTGATGGGCAGCATGGGGCATATCGTCGGAGACAAAATCGCCCGACTGATTGAGACGGCGATGGCGATGGATTGTGCTCTGATCATCGTCAGTGCTTCCGGAGGTGCCCGTATGCAGGAAGGAATCATATCTTTGATGCAAATGGCAAAAACCGCATCCGCGCTACAGCGCTTGGATGCGGCGGGCGGGCTTTTTATCTCCATACTGACCGATCCGACCACCGGCGGAGTGACGGCCAGTTTTGCGATGCTGGGCGATATTCTGATCAGTGAACCCGACGCCGTGATCGGTTTTGCCGGGCGGCGGGTCATTGAAAAAACAATCAAAGAAACCTTGCCTGCCGAATTTCAGCGGGCAGAATATGTGCTTGATCACGGCTGTCTGGATATGATCGTTGACCGCCGTCAGTTAAAGCAGGTGCTGGGCGACTGTCTGAAACTTCATCGGAGAACGGTTTATGAGTAATCCTAAGGCTTGGGAGCGAATCAAGATCGCACGTCATCCCGACAGGCCTAAAGCCATCGATTTTCTGCCTTTGCTGTTTGAGGGTTTTATCGAAATGAAAGGTGATCGGGTATTTGGGGATGATCCGGCACTGATTGGCGGTATCGGTTGGTTTCAGGGACGGCCTGTCACCGTGCTGGCTCAAAGTAAAGGTCGCAACGTTAATGAAAACCTGGACACAAACTTCGGTATGATGCATCCGGAGGGTTACCGTAAGGCGATGCGACTGGCAAAGCAAGCCGAAAAGTTTCATCGGCCGATCATCACGCTGATCGATACCCCCGGAGCTTATCCGGGGTTGCATGCAGAAGCGCGCGGCCAGGCCACGGCGATTGCCGAGTGTCTGCGTTTGTTTGCTTCGTTGAAAGTTCCGGTGATTGCGCTTGTGCTTTCGGAAGGCGGCAGCGGCGGAGCACTTGCACTCAGTGTGGCTGACGCGATTTTGATGCTGGAAAATGCGATTTACTCGGTTTTATCACCGGAAGGGTTTGCGAGCATCTTGTGGAAAGATGAAAGCAAAGCACCGTTGGCAGCTGAAATCATCAAACTGACCGCGACGGATTTGTATTCGATGAATATTGCAGATGCAATCATCGAAGAATCGCAGTGTGGCGGATATATGGATATCCATGCGGTAGCCTTGCAGTGTATAGAGGAGATACAGAAGTATCTGACCGAATTTTCAGCAATGTCACCCGAGCAATTGCTCCAACACCGGTATCAGAAGTTCCGTCAGATCGGGACCATAGAGTAAAGGAGGACAAGTATGCGAAGAGTCGTTATTACAGGCATGGGGTGTGTGACTCCCTTGGGAAGAGATGTCGGTCGGGTGTATCAGCGGATCCTTGCCGGAGAATGCGCTGTTCAATCGATATCCGCCTTTGATACATCGGATTACCGGGTGAAACTGGCCGCAGAAGTACCGGATGATGATTTCAGTGACTGTTTTTCGCCGCGTGAACTGAAGTTCAATGACCGCTACATCCGCTTTGCGAGAGTCGCTTCCAAGCTGGCGGTCCGTGATGCGAAACTCGATGCTCAAACGATAGATAAAGATCGCTTTGGTGTGATCATGTCCACCGGGATCGGGGGTATCGGTTCCTTTGAAAAGGCCTCAGAAACGCTTTTGTCCAAAGGGGTCAGCCGGATATCGCCGTTTTTCATCCCGATGACCTTGGTCAATCTGGCAGCCGGGATCGTCGCAATCGATCATCAGGCACAGGGTGAATGCAGCTGTGTGGTGACGGGATGTGCGGCCGGTACCAGTTCGATCGGCGAAGCGTATATGCGGATCCGCACCGGCATGCAGGATGTCATGATTGCCGGTGCCAGTGAGGCATCGATCACTCCTTTGGGTGTCGGCGGGTTTATGGCGATGCGTGCTTTACATGAGGGCAGCGATCCGTTACGGGCATCTACGCCTTTTGATGTCAATCGTTCGGGATTTGTGATGGGCGAAGGCGCCGGTGCACTTATCATCGAAGAACTTGAACATGCCCTGACACGCGGTGCGGATATCCTTGCCGAAATCATCGGCTATGGCAGTGCGTGTGATGCGTTTCATATGACCGCCCCGAGTGAAGATGGGGCCGGGATCGTCAAAGCCATGAGACTGGCTATGACTCAGGCGGGTATTTCACCGGATCAGGTGGGTTATATCAATGCTCACGGAACATCGACTCCTCTCAATGACAAAACCGAAGCCGTTGCCATAAAAAAGGTATTCGGTGGTCATCCTGTCGCAATTTCATCCACAAAGTCGCACATCGGACATTTGCTGGGTGCCTGCGGTGCCGTTGAGACGATTTTCTGTGTCAAAGCGCTCGAAACCGGGTGGTTGCCGGCGACGATCCACTGCGAAAATCAGGATCCGCTGTGTGACATTGATATTATCAAAGACACTTCCAGAAAGGCAGATGTCCGAATTGCAATGTGCAATAACCTTGGTTTTGGCGGACATAATGTGTCGCTGATCATCAGAAAATGGGAAAACCGAGTTCGACGAGAAGATTGAACATATCCTGTTTATCTTTTATAATAGAAGGAAAGAATGCGAGGATCATCATGAACATCGATGAAATGAAAAGCTTGTTAAACAAAGACGATATCGTATGTGTGTTGAGTAAGGGCGATGTGCTGCTGACCTCAAATCTCAAAGGAGTCCGGCCGTGGATCAAGTGGCTGCGGGAATGCCCGGACGTTTTACAGGATGCTGTCGTTGTCGATAAAGTCGTGGGCAAAGCTGCGGCAATGCTGATGGCGGTTGCCAAGATAAAAAGACTTTACACACCGATGATCAGTGAGAATGCCTTGCAGTTTCTTTCAGATACGTCCATTGATTTCAGTTATGACAAGACCGTCCCTTTTATTGTAAACAATGAACGCAACGGAATGTGTCCGATGGAGCAGACAGTGGTACACATCGAAGATCCTCATCAGGGCTATCAGGCCTTGTTAGCCAAAATCGCTCAACTGATGGCGCAGAAGTAAAAAATGACGGGTTCCGTCATTTTTATATGAGATTACGTTTTCTTAGAAGGATGACGATCGGCGGAATAAGCAGCAGTTGAATCGTGATGCCCGGAAGTCCTGTGGTTACCGCACCGGTAATAAATACGATCGGATTAGGGAGTTTTGCGGTTGTATAATTGACCAAGGCCCACACAGTGACCATGGCGGCGATCCGGCCGATGATCATCGTTATGACTAATGAAACGTAGACGTTCACCTTAAGTGTACGATAGAGCAGCGATGCTCCGGAAGCATAAGCAGCCAGTTCAAAGATCATAAAGGGCAATACCGGAAAAATCACCGGCATACCCGTCAATAACGAACTTAGCAGCGGGGTAAGTATACCGACCAGCAGGGCAAAGGGCAGACTTAACGAAAAACCGGCAATCAGCACTGGAATGTGCATGGGCAAAAAGGTCGTTCCGGGGCCTAAAACGTGGAAGGCCATAGGTAATACAAGGCCGATGGCGATAAAAAAGCCGGCAAGCGTTATCTCTCTGATCGTTTTCTTATGCATAGTTTCCCTTTCTTTTACAGTTTTTCTGTGTGTGGAACAATTGATATTCTCAGGCAGTCTTCAAAGCTGTGTTCCGGTTTTCCTAATCCGTACCCTTCTGACACAAAAGTGCAGATTTCAATGTTCTGATATTTCGAACAAAGAGTTGTCAGAATGGCCGCTCCGGTCGGTGTGACCAGTTCCCCGCCTACTTCATTGACATACACCGGAACATCCTTTAAAAGCCGCTGGGTGGCGGGTGCCGGAATCGGTAACGTGCCGTATCGATAGCGGATCGTTCCGAAGCCGACATTGAGCGGGGATGACAGAATCCGTTTGATTTGAAAGTAATGAAGTCCCGATACTGATCCGACGACATCGATAATCGTGTCGATCGCACCGCGTTCGTGAAAATCGATTTCTTCGATATCGCATTGATGCGCCTCGGCTTCGGCTTGGGCCAATCGCTGAAAAACGGCAATGCTTTTCGTTTTGATCCAATCATCCATGCTGCTCTGACGGATCAGTTCTATGATGTCTGATAATGAGCGTTTGGGCAGCTGCTCATATGTCAGACCGGGATCATATTCGGGCAAAATCACATCGAAAAATGTAGCGGTCCGCTGGTTAAATGAAATCTTGTGAATCTGAAACTCATAGTTTTCTGTGGGTAAAATTTCCCGGACAACGGCGGTCAATGCGTCGAGCGGATAACCCGCATCAAGCAGAGCACCGATGATCCGGTTACCGCTGATCCCGCGGTTACAGTCGAAGTATACGTCGTTCACCGGTCAAATCATCGTATAACCGCCATCGACGGTCACGACCTGTCCGGTCATATAATCACTGCCGGCGGAGCATAAGAAAGAGACCACTCCCTGTAAGTCGGCTTCAGTTCCTAAGCGTTGTAACGGCACGCTTTTGGTATATTCCTTTAGCGCGAATCCAGGGAATACATTTTTTGTCGTTTCTGTCTCAATGACACCCGGCGCAACGGCATTGACGGTAATACCTAACGATCCGGCTTCTTTGGCCAACGCTTTGGTCAGCCCGATCACTGCAGCCTTTGAGGCAGAATAATGGGTAAAACCAAATCCGCCGACACGGCCGGATACCGACGCCATGTTGATGATTTTGCCGCTGCGTTGTCTGATCATGATGGGATAAATGGCCTTAGTCACTAAAAATGTTCCGTTGAGGTTGATATCGATGACTTTGTTCCACTCTGAATAGCTCATGTCTGAAAACAGTCTGACCGGAAAATAGCCGGCATTGTTGATCAGTATATCAACACGTGAAAACTTCTCCATCACGGTTTTTGCCAAATCATTGACAGATTCTTCGGATGTGACGTCGCATTTGACTGCGATACTTTTGCCGGTCGGCAGATTTTCAACCGCCCGTTGTGCGGCTTCTTCATTGATATCCGCAATGACGATCATTGCACCTCTTTCATTAAGATATCGTGCAATCGTCAGTCCGATGCCCTGGGCAGCTCCGGTAATGACGATCACCTGATTTGCATGGATCTGATCCATGATCAGTTTTCCTTCTCATCCGATAGGATCGCGATCACCTGATCGACCAGTACCGTATCATCTTCTTCCACCAGTTTTTCGATCAGTATCCCGCTTTTCGGCGCTTCGATATTGATAGAAATTTTATCGGTCATCGCTTCGACCAGATTATCACCGGCTTTGATTTGATCACCGACCTCCGCCAACCATTGGCGGATTTTGATTTTGGTTGCCCCCTCTGCAAACAACGGGACTCTTACTTCAATTTTCATGGTTGATGTCTCCTTCCTTAAAACACGGCTCAACGGTCACCGTGTCAAATATCTCGTTAAACATTCGGATAAACTTTCTTTTGATATCTTCCATATCCCATGTACTGACATTAAGTTCTTTAAGCGAGGTGACTCCTTTGTCACTGATCCCGCACGGAATGATCGTATCATAATGGGCCAAATCAGGTTCGATATTGATGGCAATGCCGTGACGGGTGATCCCATGGGTCACCGCAATGCCGGTGGCTGCGATTTTTTTCTCATTGACCCAAACACCGCTTTTCCCTTCGATCCGCTCAGCATCGATTCCGTATCCGGCCAAGATGCGGATCACGACTTCTTCAAGGTTGCGCAAATACTGATGGACAGTCAGTGAATATCTCCGGATATGGATCATGACCGAAATCACCAGTTGTCCCGGCCCATGGTAGGTGATATCACCGCCGCGGTCCACTTCGGCGACCTCGATACCCATTTCTCTCAGCTCTTCTTCACTTTTTAAAAGATTGGATAAGTCACTGCCTCGTCCCAAAGTGATTATCGGATCATTTTCCTGAAATATGATCGTATCAGGGTACAAATCTTGATCGCATCGCTGATAAATTGTTTCTAAAACTGCACTGGCTGCTTTATAACCGATGCGGTTGAGATCGATGATTTGGATCGGATTTGGCATACATACTCCTGATGATTATGGATAAGGATGACCAAATTCAGTCATCCTTACCCAAATATTTCTAAAGTCTGATAATACTACTTGGCACTTTCCCTGGCGAGCTTTTGAAGGTCGCCGTTGAGTTGTGCGAAGATATATACCGGAGCGCATCCGGGATAGTAGGTAACGGATTTGGCTAATTTCGCAGCTTTACGAACATTTTCGGCAGATTCGAATTTTTCCCAGCAATCGCCGCAGACAAAGACGTTTTTGTCTTTAGCATCTTCAGGATCAAATTCCGGAACACCTCCGGCAATGACGACGACTTCACCGGCGGCTTTTAAGAAATCTTTCATGACGATGCCGCTGTTAGCGAAGGAATCCAACGCACCGCGGACATTGACGTAGCAACCCGGGCAGGTCTGTTGCATCGCGCAGGTCAGACCGTTGTACATGCCGATCGGATCACCATTGGGGCGTTTGAAGAATTTCTTGACGGAAGCAATCGGCTCGCCGACAACTTCGATCTTGTTGAGATCAAGTTCACCCAAGCCATCGGTAGCGGCACAGCGGACAGCCGGGATTTCCATCGGTTCAAATCCCATGATGTTTGCGGTGACGGCATCTCCGGCGACGGTGTCTTGGGCTGCCAATATCAGATTCATTTCAATCGGCGTACCGGCATGCGGGCCTTGCCCTTCCATACCGATGATTGCATCATAAATGGTCAGATCGGCTTTTCTTACTCTGTACAGATCCGCCATTTTCTGTCCGAGTTCAATACGGTGAGCTCCCTGTTGCTGAGCATCCGGATGATAGTTCGGAATGATACCGTTCCAGTTCTTTAGGCCTAAGGTAACTGTTCCGGCCAAGTGAACTTTCATTTTCGGCAGGTTGATGACGACATCGGCATCGAGTAACGGTTTAAACACAGCAGCTTTCTTGAACACTTTCGCTCCAGGGATATCCATCAGAACGACATCGGTTTCATCGAAATAAATCACTTTATCGGCGCCACCGCGTTTGGCGGCTTCTTCCATACCGGAAGCCGCAAAGGCCGGTTTTGCACGTCCGACGTGCTGACCCAAGGACGGATTGTCTCCGACCCAAACTTCTTTGGCTTTGGAGTTTTCTTTAAAATATGCGACGACTGCTTCGATGACGCGCGGGTCAACGACTGCATGGCTTTCTGCCGGTGCCTGGAATGCCAAATTCGGTTTGATCAGTACGGTTTGGCCTTCTTTGATGATTGCATCGCAAGATCCGATTGCCAGTTCAACGGCTTTAGCGACGGTCTTTTTGATTTTTTCTACATCGGCATCATAACGGACGAACTTGCCGCCGATAAATGATGCGTTCCCATCCAAATGATCGCATTTTACGACCGATACTTTTACTTTACTCATGCTACCTCCTCTTTGGTTTTTGTGCACACAAAACTCATTTACCTAAACATGATGGGTATTTCGTTGCCCTGTTTCTCTATCGCATGACCTCCTTTTTTGTGTGATCAGCGGTATTCGATGAAGGATATGATATTGTAAGCAGCTGATCAGATGATTCCTGCAATTTATCAAACGGTTGGTTTAGCCGGACCAATCGTTGCAGTCGGTTTATAGTCAATGATCTTACATATTCATTCAGTTTATTTCTATTCTTATTTTACCATCGAACACACCACGTAAACAATGAATTCTTTATCTTTTATCCGACATAATCCGATAATTTATGTTGCACGAAACGAAAAAAGCAGAGTATATCTGCTTCCATTGTACCATTACTTAATTGGTCATCTCAGTCTTGGTTTTTTATTTGCTTACGATACAGATAACGATATCCGCTTACCTCAAAACCGATTTTCTGATAGAAATCCATTACGCCTCCGTAACAGTATTGTGCATTTTCCGCAGCGGTCTTTTTCATGGATATCATCAGCGCAGCTTTTGCCAGTCCCAGCTTTCGATATTGCGGCACTGTGGCCAGCGGTTCCAGATAAGCATAATCGTTATCTGTCCACATCCCGGCAAAACAGGCGTACTCACCGTCAGGCGCTTTGATGACTGTCGTCAAATCTTTCCGGAAGTTAGGGCCCGATTGCATCAGCTTCCGACAATCGATATCCTCATCAGGCTGATCGCCGTGGTCAAACCCTTTCCAAAGGCAGGCATTGATTTTCTTAAAATCATTTTCATCATCAAGGCTGATAGCGCAAAATCCCGAGGGTAAAACAGGCATCTCAAATCCTTGTTTATAATCGTAAATCGTGATGGCTTCCTGATGCACTTTGTCAAATCCCTGTTCCGTCAGCGCTTTGATCATACCCGCATCCGCATCTGTGGTCCACACGGATAACGTATGCAACCCGTCTTTAATCACTGAAAGGTTATTGAAGGCATAATCAATTATCTCATTTCTAAGGTTTTCATATCCCTGTTTGATACAAATCAGACATTCACCCAGATCCATTTCATAACAGGCAATCGCAACGGTTTTACCGTCATCTTCCCATAAACCGAAACGATGGGTCAGTTTATGATTGAATGCCGGATGTGTATGCGCATACTCCCAAAACGGTTTCAGTAAGTAGCCGTTTCTTAAAACCGGATCATAATTTTCATGCAAGAAATTACTTACTTTCTCAAAATCCGCAAGCAGTTTATAATTTCGAAATGTTATCTGCACAGTCATCACCTCATTACTATTATAGTTTTTATCGGATGACTGTTTCAATAATTTATCTGAAATTCAGTTTCATAACAAGAAAAAAGAGATGTCACCATCTCTATCTCTCCCCACACACAATTGTGCAATCATATAAACCACACACTTATATTATACATAATAAATAATTTATGTAAACAATAACTTACAAATCAGTCGAATATTGTCGTTTACTGTCTTTTTAACCTTCGGTATGCATATTATATGTTTGTATTACAATAATTATGAATAATATATTCAAAACGCATCTAACGATG
Organism: Erysipelotrichaceae bacterium UBA2227; assembly: GCA_002348095.1. Lineage (GTDB taxonomy): Bacteria > Bacillota_I > Bacilli_A > Erysipelotrichales > Erysipelotrichaceae > UBA2227. The sequence goes on from DDYT01000057.1 coordinate 26,202, forward strand.
CGCTTTGTCATGAAGTATACGGACAATGTTATCCATTGTCAGTGCCAAATTTTCTTTTGATCGCAGTTTCGCAATTTCATAAGGGACCGGAGCAGGATTGATGCTGAAGATCGATGTGATGCCCAGATCATACGCGGCTTCGATATCCTCACCGATGCACCCTACGACCGCAATTACATCCACACCGGCTTTTTTTGCCCGGCGGGCAACCCCGATCGGCACTTTCCCCTGTAAAGACTGTGCATCGATTTTACCTTCGCCGGTGAAAATCAAATCCGCGTCCTGGATCAAGCGGTCAAAATCGACCAAATCCAAAATCGTTTCAATACCCATCTGCAACCGGCTGTTGAAGAATGCCACCATTCCGGCCCCCATTGCACCGGCTGCACCGCCGCCCGGAATCGTCGATACATGGATGCCTAACTGCTTTTCGATGACCTTTGCCAGATGTCGTAATCCCTGATCGAGAACTTCAACCATGTCCGGTGTTGCCCCTTTTTGCGGAGCAAAGATATAAGCGGCTCCTTTGGGTCCGAACATCGGGTTGTCAATGTCACACATCGTGATGA
>DDYT01000052.1 GCA_002348095.1 Erysipelotrichaceae bacterium UBA2227
TGAAGGTCGTAAGAGCGCTTAAGCGCTTTTTTCTTTTAATATTTTCTGTGATATAATGAGCGCGGAGGGATGCTTGTGAAGGTTGTTTTTCGTGTAAATGAAGATGCCGAAAGTTTCGATGCTTATGTCCGGTCGCATCCGCAGGGATCGATGTATCAGTCGTGCGGCTGGTCGTTAATCAAGCGTGAATGGGATTCGCTGCGTCTGGTCGGTGAATCGGATGGATTGATCGTATGCTCGGCTTTGATTTTGATCCGTCGTTTTCCTTTGGGTCAAAAGCTTTTTTATATCCCTCGCGGACCGCTGTGGTCGGATGATTCCATCGCCACTGATTTTTTTGACTATATAAAAAGTACGGCAAAAAAGCTGGGTGCTTTTTGCGTAAAGTTTGATCCCAAAGTGATACTGCGTCAGTATGACACCCAACATATCATCGACTCCGAGTCGGATGAAGTGATTCAACACGTCTTAAGCTTTGATCCGGATATTGTACATAAAGGATTTGACCAAGGCCTCAATACGTATGCTCAGCCGCGTTATAATGCCATCGTTTTGGCAGGTGAAGATATGTTTGAGCGGTTCAGCTCTTCGACCAAACGGAACATTAAGACGGCGCTTAAGAAAAACGTTTCGGTCGATCGTTTTTCAGATGAGAAGCTCACTTCGTTTTCAAGGCTGATGAGCCTTACTGAGCAACGTAAGAGTGTTTCACTGAGAAATATGGATTATTTTAAAAGGTTCTTTGATGCCTTTGATAAACAAGCTTCACTCTTTATCGCCCAGGTAAACCTTCGTGAGAATCTTTTGGAATGTCAACAGCAGATCCGTCAGCTGTCTGCATCGTTAGATAAAGCCACGACGCAGTCAAATGCGGTGAAACAACAGCGCGTCCAGCTGGAAGCTTTGATTAAAGAACAGGAATTCTTACATCAGATGAAAGAAAAGCATGGGGATGTGGCAGATGTCAGCGGATTGCTCATATTGATCCACGGTTCGGTATGTGAGTTCCTCTACTCCGGAATGGATGCCGACTTCTCAAAGTTATACCCGGCCTATCTGATGCGTTTTAAAGCCATGGAATATGCAAGAGGCCAGGGTTGTACGATCCTTAATTTCGGCGGGATATCGGGAGCGTTGGATGACGGACTGTGGGAGTTTAAGCGTTCGTTTGGTTCGATTGTCACCGAATACATCGGTGAGTTCGATATGATCGTCCGTCCGAATATGTATCGTCTGTTTGAAACCGGCTTACCTTTCGCCCGCAGAATGATGCATCGGATAAAGAGACTGAGAAGTAAATAAACACTGTTATTTGATTTGATGTGAGAAGATTTAGCAGATTGAATACTTCAGACACTGACTTCAATAACTGTCGTGAGTTTTGAATTACATGAAACCTGACTGAGATTTTTTGGTTGATTGACTTTGTTAATATCAGAATAAACAGGAGGAACGTGAACTTGCTTCTGTTTTTTTATTGGATTTCAATGGTATAATGCATACAAAGAACTACGGGGGTAGCTATGCGTCACGGGATGAAATTTCTGATCGGAATCATTATTCTTGCCAGTACAATGATATACGGACTTGCCGCAGATTTGATGACGGCGATTTCAGGCAGCGCTTCCGTGGAAGTCGGCCGGGAAATTACGCTGACTTTTTCCTTTGAAGTCGAGCAGCCTGTTTCGCAGTTTAAGGCAAAACTGGTGTATGATGCCGATCTTTTGGAGATTTCCGGAGCACCGGTTGCCTTGGGCGGATTGAATGTTCTGGTCGATGTCAATGATATAACGGTAAGTTCCGATTCATCATTAAGCGGTTCGATCTCTTTTATGCGCGTGACCTTTAAAGCCAGGGAAGCATTCTTGGCGGATGTTTCGACCGTAGTTTCCCTTATCAATATTTCGGCCGTCGATGCACAATCAAGTGCTTCTGTCAGTGGTCTGTCATCTTCAAAAACGATTACAGCCATTCCGCTGAAATCCGATAATAATTATCTGAAAAACATGTATACCAATGCCGGGACGATCGGTTTTAACCGAAATACCTTTGAGTATTCGCTGACTGTCGATCATGAGATCAACCGGATCCGGATCGTGGCGATAAAGGAAGACCCCAATGCATCCGTCAAGGAAGATGCGATGTATGACTTGAAGGTTTATCGCAATGTGATCAATATTCTCGTGACGGCAGAAAACGGGGCCAAACGGACTTATACGATTGTAGTTACCCGAAAAGATGCCTTTGGCAATACGAGTCTGTTATCATCCAATACCGAACTCAAGTCATTGTCAATCGAAGGATATCACTTGCAGTTTTCCCCGCTGATCACGGAGTATCGGCTGACCGTAGAAAATATCGTGGATAACGTGCTGATCCTTGCCGAAGCGGCGGATGATCGGAGCAGTGTGATCATTGATAATGTAAGTCTGTTGCAGCTGGGGGAAAACCGGATTCAGGTGACCGTGGTAGCTCCCAACGGGCAATCGCGGATGTATACGGTCTTTGTGACGCGTTCGCTGGATGCCCCTGTAACTGATCTTGAGGATTTGGGGGATATCGTCTATCTGACCACGGCCACGACGATTCCGGTCATTATGAAAGACAGCTATTGGCTGACGGCAGAAGTGTTGGATAAGGTGCGTCGGGCCGGGAAAATTTTGGATATTCAGAAACTGGATGATCAGGGCAGACTGCTGTATGGCTGGACGATTGACGGTCGCTCGCTGACCGCAGGGACAAGCCTGTACTTGCGATTGCGTCAGGACATAAGTCATATCAAAAATCTCAATGAGTTGCTCGACGGGGGACGTTATCGGACCATCAGTTTCTTGCACGAAGGTGATATTCCGGTAGGGACCGTGGTTAAGGTGTATATCGGAACGGTTTTTCCTCAGATGTCAACGTTGAATCTTTATCAGGTGATTGATAAGACGCAGTCCCTTCAGCTCAATTCACAGTCGTTGCGGGTGGTTGACGGCTTTGTGGAGTTTGAAGTTTTATCCGGCGGGGAATACGTATTGTCGGATTCAGCGATCAAACAGGAGCGTCCCGTTGATATGGTTTTGGTCGGTGCACTGATCGTGATCATCGCACTGATCGTTGCCTTGTCCGTACTGCTTTTTTCCCGCAGGAAAATTTTTGTCCGATGATTTCAAAGTTTTTTGAATAAATATTCACGGAAATATAGTTAGAATAGAACGGAAAGTTTTACTTTCAGGGATGTTGTGGTAGAATATATAAGTTTAACGGAGGTATGTAGATCATGAAAAGAAAACATTTAAACTATATCGGACTAATATCATCTGTGCTTTTTATTGTTGCACTGCTTTATAATCAGTTTGTTCCCGGAATGTTTCGTGGAATCGCTTTGGCTTTGAGTTTGTCGTTTTTGCTTGTGCTTTTTATTAAAAAACTGCCCAAGTTTATAATCATGATTTTATCGGTATTATTGATACTGACCTCGACGTTTCTCTTTTACACCCAATATTCTGCAGAGCGGATTTTGGATTACTTCGAGAAAGAGGTCAATGTCGTATCGTTTATCGTACTTAAGAGCAGTCCGATCGAGAACATGGAAGATGCCAAGGGCAAGTTTTTTGGGAAACTCAGTATCATGGAAAAAGACTTGGTGGATCATATCGTTGCTGAAGTGAAATCAGATTTTGGTTACAATCTGAATCTGTTGTCGTATAAAGAAAATCAGGATGCGGTCAATGCGTTGGAGAACGGAAATATCGAAGTGCTGATTTTGGATGATTCTATTTGGGAGTTTCTGGAAGATGAAAATCCTGAGTTCATAAAGAAAGTCCGTGTCATTCATACGATTTCAAAAGAAATTTTGAAAGATGATATTACCAAAGAAGTTGAAGTGGATAAGGACAGTTTTGTGATTCTGATCAGCGGTATTGACATATTCGGTTCAATTAACCGCCGTTCAAGAAGTGACGTGAACATGTTATTGGTAATCAATCCCAACAAGGGGCAGGTCTTGATGGTTTCGTTACCCAGGGATTTGTATGTGCCGTTGGCATGTAAAAATAATGCTTATGACAAACTGACTCACTCCGGGATTTATGGGATCAACTGTACGGTTCAGACGGTCGAGAAATTTTTCGATATTGATGTAAACTATTACGTCCGTCTCAACTTTACTTCCTTTATCAATATCGTGGATGCGATGGGCGGTGTCAGTATCTACAATGAGATGGCATTTGTTTCAAGCCCGGATAAGGTTCCGTTTTCAAAAGGAGATTTGCATCTTGACGGTATTCTGGCATATAACTATGTTCGAGAGAGAAAAGCGTATGAAGGCGGAGATATGCAACGAATCCAAAATCAGCAGAAAGTACTCACGGCTATGATTAAGAAAGTGCTATCTCCGCTGATGTTTACTAAAATTGAACGTATTGTAGAAATCACTTCCAGAAATATTGACACCAATATTTCATCAAATGAGATTTCAAAGCTAATTAAACTTCAGATTGAGAAGGGTATTGACTGGGAATTCCAATCGGCATTTTTAACCGGCATTGATGCATATCGACAAACATACAGTATGGGAAATATGAATCTCTATGTTGTATTGCATAATGCGGATTCACTAACAGCTTTAAAACAAAAAATCGCTGATGTAATGAGAAAGTAATTTTATTCAAGTTGATCACAAAAGCGTGTAACTTGTTATGATTTTAGGAAGGGGGAATTGTGATGATCATTGGTGTCTGGGCATATTTAGATAATAACATTGGTGATGATTTAATGATTAAACTAGTGGTTAATCGGTTTTCAGAACATAGTTTCCGAATTTACTCTGATTTATCTGTAGTAAGAGAAACTTTTTCTGGTTTAGAAAATGTTGATATTATGCCTAAAAGTAGATTGAAATCAGATATTGCAGAGCTAGACTTCTTTTTCTCTATCGGTGGTTCGATTTTTAATAACCTAAACCATCCTATTGGACAGTTTAATCGGGTAAGAAGGATTTTACTATTAAAGAAAATAAAAAGCAAAGGAATCAAAATTGCTACCATTGGTTGCAATCTTGGTCCATATCGCAATAATTTTGGTAAATGGTTGACAAAACAAGAGTTGAAACTTAACGATTTAGTTACGTTACGTGATGAAAAGTCTTTTGAAATGGTTAAGGATTTTGGTTGTATACAGAATTTCCATTTTTATGATGATATTGTGTTTAATTTACCAACTTTAGTCAGTTCAACTGAGAATAAAACTCAAAGTAGTCTGGGGATCACAGTGTATCGTAATTTAAGCCCCGAGGAAAACAATATGGAAGTTTACAAGACGTTAGCAAGAATCTGTGATGAGTTTATATCAAGAAATCCTTCAACTGTTCGTCTGTTTGCTTTTGATTCGGAAAACGAAAATGATTTGGCAGCTGCACATCATATTTTTGCGCTTTCGAAAGAAAAGCAGTATATCAAAATAGTTCCGTATCTAGGTGATCACGGACATGTGATTGAAGAGTTGTCTCTTTGTGATAAGTTAATAGCGATAAGATTTCATGGCTGTGTACTTTCCATTGTTTTGAAGATTCCTTTTACTCCAATTATTTATTCAAATAAAACAGAGAATTTTCTTGATGATATGGGCTATACAGGAAGAAAGATTTGGTTGGATGAGCTAAATGCAGATGATTTGAATGTTGCAGATTTTGTCGATGATTTGATTTCAGGCAGAAATCTTTTTTTACCAGAAAAAACCTCTAACGCAGAAGGGCATTTTACTCAAATACAACAGCTTTTAAAGGAAGTCTTATAATATGAGTGGGCAGATTACTCAGCAAAAGTGGAAGTTTATGATTGAAAATGGCTTCGTCAGTAAAGAAACTCACGAGTATTTTTGTAGATATCAAAAAGGATTTCATCAAAACTGGGCTGGTAAGGAGTTTAAGTGCAGTTTGAAGACATATCCTTTAATATCGGTCATCATACCTACATACAATCGATTAGGCATGTTAAAAAAGGCCGTACAGAGTGTAATCAATCAAAAATATCCAACAATTGAAATCATTGTTATCAATGATTGCTCCAGTGATGGAACTTTCGAATATCTTGAGTCACTAAAACAGCAGATTTCTAACTTAGTCATTATTCATAACACTAGTAACTTAAATGCCGGCAAAAATCGTCAGTTGGGCTATTTGCAAAGTAGTGGCAAATATATTGTTTTCTTAGATGATGATGATTTTTATACGGATGTGAATTTTTTTCGTAAAGTTGCATTTTCTTTTGAAGAAAATGATGATTTGTCCTTTGTGGCTGCAAACTCTCTGATTCAGAAACAAAATGAGTTGTTCATAAGTGAGAATCGTGTTTTCGGTCGAATCAGTAATGTAGAATATCTGAATAAGTTCCAGTCAGAAATTCAGAAACCGAATTCTACTTTTTCGGCTGTATTTGACAAGCATAAACTCGAATCAGCAGAATTTTCATCCATGACGATGATGAATGATGTTGCAATTTACCTAAGAGCACTATTAACGGGGGATGCATACCTGATAAGGGATGTGTGCGGTGTGTACTTGATACACGGACAAAACATCTCGTTTAGCATCAAACCGGATTTTTTGATTCAAAACATGCAAGAGAAACTTTGGGTGTATAATCAGACTGAAAAATGGGGAATCTGTTTGAGATACGATTGGTTGAAACGGCATTTCAGAAACTCGCTTAAGTACTTTATATTGAGTAGTAAACCTTCGGTAAATCAAATTATAGTGGTATACCGTTGGATTTGGAATAATACTAAGTCGTATCGGATCCTTATGTTGTTAAGTATACTGAAGTACACATTGATCAGATTGAAAGGAGAGCTTTCGTCGTGAAGTTTAAAAGAGGATTAAAAAATGTCTTTTTCGGTCTGATTAATTTGGTTCTGACGTCAGCAGTGGCGATTATTGTTCCTCGATTGGTTATCGATAATTTTGGTTCTGAGGTTAATGGACTTGTATCATCAATAACGCAAATTTTTGCATATTTCACGTTGCTCGAAGCAGGAGTCGGGTTAGCAAGTCTGCAAGCACTTTACGGACCTGTCGGAAATAATGATCAGCAATCAGTGAATCGAATTCTTTCTGCCACTCATCAATATTATAAGCGGACAGCAATTCATTATCTGATTGCTATCGTTGTATTTGTAGTGTTTTACTCCATAACGGTAAAGACGGAAATAGATCTTGTCATTGTAGTCAGCCTGATTTTAATTAATGGTGCATCAGGTCTTGTCAACTTGTATTTTCAAGGTAAATATAAAATTCTGCTTGAAGCTGAAGGGAAAAACTACATCATAACAAATCTTTTGACATTAACTCAATTGACATTAAGTATCGGCAGAATCATTATGTTGCTTTCAGGATTTAGCATTTTAGTTGTTCAGTCTTTACTTTTGATAACAACTTTCGCTCAGATCTTGTTTGTACGTGGATACGTTAAAAAGAATTACTCTTGGCTTTCTCTTCGTGCTGAACCCGATTATCAGTCCATATCACAAAAGAGTTCAGTTTTAGTACATCAAATATCAGGAGTGATTTTTAATAATACCGATATTTTGTTTTTAACGATATTTACCAATTTGAAAGTGGTTAGTGTTTACGCATTGTATAATATGATATTCCAAATCGTTAAGACAGGATTTAATCATATTTCCAGTGGTGTAATTTTTGCATTTGGACAGTTATATCACACAGATTTCAACAAGTTCAAGCGATATTTTCAGGTTTACGAAGTTTATTACATAGCTTTGGTATTTAGTGTTGGACTCAGTCTGACTTTATTGATTCGGCCGTTTATGAGCTTGTATACGAAAGGGATTACGGATATCGATTATGTGGACAATATTGTGATTCTGTTATTTGCAGCGATTTTACTTTTACTTGCCGCAAGAACTCCGTCACGTCAGATTATTGATATTGCCGGTCATTTTTCTAAGACTCAGAACCGAGCTATTTTTGAATCGATGATTAACATAACGGTAACGCTCATGCTTGTGGTACCTTTTGGTATGTATGGTGTGCTGTTAGGTACGATTTTTGCATTACTGTACAGAAGTACGGACATGATTCTATATGCAAACAGAGTCGTGCTCGAAAGAAACTCAAAAAAGTCATTTATCAACTGGGGTGTTAACATCTTACTTTTTTTGTTGCTCTATAAACTTTCTTATTCTTATGTCGTTGCCATTGACGATTATATTTCTCTTTTGAGTCATACGATTGGATTTACTGTTCTGTCAGTTTTCTTTTTTCTTTGCATAAATTCTTTGACGAACATTTCGACGTCGAAGTTAGCCGTTAGCGAAGTTTTCCGCATTTTAAAAGGATTCAAGAGCAGTTGAGAGGACAAGGCGGGTAATTTATGAGCAAAAGTAACCGAAGTGTTTTTACATCCTTGTCTGGTATGTCATTGACTTTAATCAATGGACTTTTGAGTCTGATCGTTACGAAAATAGTCATTTCATCCTATGGTTCTGATTTCAATGGTGTAAATTCAACAGCCAATCAATTGGTGAATATGTTAATGATCGTTGAAGGAGGGTTCACACTTGCAGCAAGTGTTGCTTTATTTGGACCGATAAAAGAAGGTAACACATCAAAAATTAACATGATTTTATCCGCAGCTAAACGTTCTTACTTTCAAAAGGGAATGATTTTCTTCGTTGCAGGAACATTTGCTGCTATCGGTTACTCTTTTTTTATTAAGAGTAATCTACCTATTTATACAATTATGACTGTCTTCTTACTTACTGTTGGTTCAACTGGATTTGCTCTTGTTTATGAAGCAAAATATCGAATCATTTTACAAAGCGTGCAGAAAGAATACTTGATCAACATGATTCGTATTGTTACGATTGTTATATCTCAACTAATAGTGATTATTGTAATTCGATTACATTTGGATATGATTCTGATTCGACTGGTTACTTCCATCGGAATGATCATCGGTAGTTTATGTATTGGTTTATTATGTAAAAGACAATATCCTAAAATCGCTTTTAATATTCAGCCTGATTTTGATTCAATCAAAGGGACAAACGATATATTCATCGCAAAGTTTACAGGTATGGTTTATAAGTCTGCACCTATGATATTTATTGCTGCTACTTCTGGCGCTGTTTTCGCAAGTGTTTATGGAGTATATAACAGTGTGTTCTTGTTGATTAAGGGTCTTTTGATCTCTTTCAGTAATGGCCCAAGAATGGCCTTAGGTCAACTGGTTAAAGAAAAAGGCGAGAACTATGTTTATCAGGTCTTTACTGAGTATGAGTTTTTAGTAAATCAGCTAATGCTGATTTTTCTTACAAGCGCTACAGTATTAATCATGCCTTTTATCGATGTGTATACTTATAACGTTACGGATGTCATTTATAAGAACTGGTTTGTTGCAATTTTTCTGATACTTGCAACATATTTTGATATCATTCATTTGCCTGCCGGAAATATGATTTATATGGCAGGCCAGTTTCGATTAGGAAGAAACATCCAGGTAATATCAGCCGTTTTTTTGATAATTACATTACTTCTAGGTTATTTTTTCTGGGGCTTTGAAGGTATAATGTTGTCAATTTTATTAACATCAGTTTTGCTTGCTTTGTTGGAAATTAATACAATCTACCGTAATTTTTTTGATCGTTCAGTCTTTGACTTCCTTATCAGATTGCTGCCTTCCACCGCTTTTGCTGTTGCTATGGTGTTTATTCAGTTGCAGCTGTTACCCAAAATATTCGGTTATCTGCAGTTTGCTGTATGGGGATTTATCATTTTCTCTCTAAATGTCATGGCCTTTCTGGTGTTTGGAATGACTTTTTATCCTAAGATTATGCGAAAAGTTTCTGGTCGGTTAGTTCTTTTGTTAGGAAAATTCAAGTGATTAATGTAACTATGCTGATATAATTAAGGACAGAGGAGGTTAAATTTATGAAAATTACTGTTGCGGGAATGGGATATGTAGGATTGTCCAATGCTGTTTTAATTGCTCAGAACCATCAGGTTGTGGCATTTGATATCGATTCACGAAAAATTAATCTCGTTAATCAAAGGATTTCTCCCATTTTGGACAGAGAGATTGAGGAATTTTTGAAGCATAAAAATCTAAATCTTTATGCAACTCTTGATCCGATCGAAGCTTTTTCAGATGCAGATTTCGTTATAGTGAGTACACCTACAAACTACGATTCAGACCGGAACTACTTTGACACTTCCTCCGTTGAAAAAGTAGTACAGTCCGTTCTTTCTATTAATCGCTCTGCTCTGATTGTAATCAAATCAACCGTTCCTGTCGGATTCACGGAAGGGTTGAAAGCACGGTACTCAACTGAGAATATTGTGTTTTCGCCAGAGTTTTTAAGAGAAGGCAGTGCGCTGCTTGATAACTTATATCCTTCTCGTATCATTATCGGGTCAGATTTGGCCAGTGCACACCAATTTGCACAACTATTAGTTGAAGGCGCGATCCGAAAGGATATTACTACGCTGTTTACCGGTTCGACTGAAGCAGAGGCAATCAAGCTATTTGCGAACACTTACCTTGCCATGAGAGTTTCCTTTTTCAATGAGCTTGACTCATATGCAGAAATCCGCAATCTTGATTCAAAGCAGATTATTGAAGGGGTTTGTTTGGATCCAAGAATTGGAATGCATTACAATAACCCTTCTTTTGGCTATGGTGGATACTGCTTGCCTAAGGACACAAAACAGTTACTTGCCAACTATTCAGATGTTCCTCAAAACATGATATCCGCAATTGTTGATGCTAATCGAACACGTAAAGATCATATTGCGGATATGATTTTGGATAAGAAACCATCTGTTGTCGGCGTTTACCGTTTGACAATGAAACTTGATTCCGATAATTTTCGCCAGTCAGCTATACAAGGTGTAATGAAAAGAATCAAAGCGAAAGGCGTTGAGGTCGTTATATTTGAACCTTCATTAAAAGAACCGTACTTTTTTAACTCACGCGTAATCATGGATTTTGAAGAGTTTTGTCAGATAAGCGATGTAATCATAGCGAATCGGCAGAGTCAGCAGTTGAAAGATGTTGCATATAAAGTTTATACCCGCGATCTTTTTTCGAGGGATTGATCATGTTAAAAGTTGCGATTTTTCAAAGTGATTTGTCCGTAGGTGGTATACAAAAATCACTTATTAATTTTCTTAATGTTATTGATTATAGCCTCGTAAGTGTTGATTTGTTTCTATATCAAAAAGATGCTTTTTTTCATTCGCAACTGCCAGACGATGTGAGGGTCAGTTATCTTTCCAAGCTACCGAAGATATCGAAGATATTAAGTTTCAACCTGGTTTCAAAATTATTCCGCCGGCCAAAACTCGGGGAGTATGATATTTCCATTGATTATAACGGTTATTGGCATGAGTGTGCGCTCGATGCACTTAACGTGCAGTCAAAACGAAAAATTATGTGGTTGCACAATGATGTGGAAAAGAAAGCACACGAAAACTGGCGGTTCAGACTTATGTGGTCTTTGTATCAAGGGAAGCTCAGAAAGTTTGATGAGTTTGTAGCAGTTTCTGTAGGGGTAAAGGATGCGTTTATAAGAAAATATAAGAGGTCTTGTAATGTTGCGGTAATCCCAAATCGAATCAATTTTGAAGAAATTCATATTAAGAAGGATGAGGTTATTAATTTGGATATCGATCCAGCGAAAATCAACATTGTCAGCGCAGGCAGATTGCATCATCAGAAAGGCTTTGATATACTTATTCAGTATTTTCATCAGGCAAGCCGGCTAAACCCATTATTAAGGCTGTATATACTTGGTGAGGGAAGTGAAAGAAGAAAACTTCAACGCATGATTGACAATTTTGAACTAGGTGACAAGGTTTTTCTGGCAGGGAGTTTCAAAAATCCATATGCGGTTTTCAATAGGATGGATGCGTTTGTTTTGACATCCAGGTATGAAGGACAGGGGATTGTACTGATTGAAGCATTAGCTTTAGGCCTGCCGATTCTTATGGAGAAGCATCTGGAAAAATACAATGAAAACATATTGGGAGTTGAAAATCTCGTATCTGCTATGGCAAACTGTTCAAAGAAACCGAAAATTTCATCAGATATGTCTCAGTATGATAAGATAGTACTTGAAAAGGTTACTAATCTGCTTGAATTATCTTAGGAGGTGGGTCAATGCCGAGTTTTATCAGAAAAATATACAGTGATGAAAGTATAAAAGTTTCAACTTTTCTTTTTGTGATTTTACAGCCTGTAATTGATGTTTTAACCGGATGGACCAACCATTTACCGATATCTTTCGGGATCATCGTTAAAGTATTATTCGTTGGATATATGTTGTTTTATCTGATTTTCGTGAGCAGAAAACCGTTGGTTATTGCTTATATCCTGATTACACTGGTCTTTGTGATAATTAGCTTAGGTCTTTCGGTCAGTAATTACGGATTATCTTTTGGGTTTTCGAATCTGATTGAAATATTCAAAACATTTTTCTTTACATACAGTCTGATTTGGCTCTATTTGCTATATAATGAGCGAAGATTTGTGGTTCGTTGGAATGATATGGTTTTCATTTTTACGTGCATTTTCATTATTTTCTTGATATCATTGATTACAAAGTCTGATTATAAATCGTACTCTTGGTCTGAAGCTACAAGCGGTTGGTTTTTTTCTGCCAATGAAATCAGTGCAATCTTGGCGGCATTATTTCCGATTGCCTACATTTCAATCATCAAGTCAAAAAGGATTTGGTATAAGTTTGCAATGGCTTCAGTTATCGTTTTCTTTTCAGTGATCGTAGGAACTCGGTCAGTTTTTTATGCTGCTGTCGGTCTGTATTTTTGTATATTGATTTATCAGCTTATTTCCTTAATGTTTCAGAGAAACAAGAAAGTGCTTATAAACATTCTTATTGTAATCTTTTCTTTAGCAGTTACGACATACGTTTATCCCTTATCCCCGGCATCCGGGAATACAAGTTCGAATCCTGTAGTAGTTACTCCTGGAAACGGAAGTGGGAATAATCAGGGTGGTAACCAAGGCAACAATGAGGATCCGGGTTTTATTGATGAAATCAAAGATGAAATCATTAATATGGGTGGTGCTCTACTTGGCGATAAGAGTTCCTTAATCATTGTCGGTCTGAATTCGATTTTAAAGAATCGTCTTATTTATTGGGTGGAAACTCAACGTATTTACAATGAATCTGATACTGTTAACAGAGTACTTGGAATTGGATCATTTATTGATGATAATGGTAAAAGAAAGCAGATCCAAGTTGAAATGGATTTTGTTACGATTTTCTATAGATATGGGTTTGTTGGATTTGCACTTTATATGATTCCTTTGCTTGTTTTAGCTTTCGCGATTTTCATTAAAATGATTAAAGAACCGAAGATCATTTTATCATTTGAATTTTTGTCATTCTGTTACTCAATTTCACTCATTTTGGGTTTGTCATTTTTAGCTGGTCATGTGCTGATTGCGCCTTCGGTAAGTATTTATGTAGCCATTTTCGGAATCAATTTATTGGATTATGAAGAACAATTTTCATTGAAGAAAAAAGTCAAAAGAAAAGTTGTGTTCATATCAAGCGCCGGCGGACATTTGACACAGTTATTAAAACTTCAGGATCTTTTCAGTGAGTTTGATTCGGTGGTGATTACTGAGGACATTCCAATCAACCACTCCTTAAAACCTAATGCTACCGTGCGTTTTCTGCCTTACGGTAGCCGTGCGGAGAAGGGTTATTTAAAAGTGTTTGTGCGGATGTGGGCAAAATCGATTTTTTATTTCATTATTGACAGGCCAGAAATCGTTGTTACAACTGGAACACATACGGCAGTACCGCTTTCGATCATTGCAAAAGTATTCAATCGTAAACTGTTATATATTGAAAGTTTTGCTAAAAGNNCTAAAAGAACATCCCCAAATCTGGCAGGTCGAATTCTTTATCCGTTTGCGGATGTTATGGTCGTGCAATGGGATTCGATGTTGAATGTTTATAAAAAATCAAAAAACTGGGGGTGGATCTATTGATTTTAGTTATTTTAGGCACTCAAAGACAGGACTTCAAGCGTTTATTGGATGAGATAGAACACTCATCTATCAATGAAGAAATTTTGGTTCAGGCCGTAAGTACCGATTATATTTCGAAGAAGATGAATATCGTGCCGTTTATTCCTTTTGATGAAATGGAAAAGCAAATTCGGCAAGCACGTATAGTTATCACTCATGGCGGTACCGGCTCAATAATCCAAGCACTGCAGGCCGGGAAAATTGTCATAACCTGTGCAAGAATGAAAAAATATGGTGAACATGTTGATGATCACCAGATTGAAATTGTAAGAGCATTTTCGGATGCAGGGTATATATTAGAACTTTCTGAAGGTGAGAGTTTGGATGAAGTTTTGCATAAAGCCGCAGAGTTTAGGCCCATGAAGTTTGAATCAAATAATTCGCATTTTGTAAATAAACTGAAAGAAACGATGATCGAATTATTGGAAATCATTTAGGTAATCAAATGAGTGTGAAATATTCAATCATTATTCCGGTGTATAACGCCGAAGAAACTTTGTTCGATTGTGTTAGGAGCGTTGAAGAACAGGTATCTGATTATGAAATCATTTTAGTAAATGACGGATCTACAGATTCGTCATTAGAAGTATGTAATTTTTTAAGTAAAAAAAACTCGCGGATACGCGTTTTTTCGACAGAAAATCAAGGGCAATCGTGTGCTCGGAATCTTGGAATTCGTTATGCCACAGGAGATTTTCTGCACTTTCTTGATTCCGATGATTTTTGGCTTAAAGATTCTTTCAAAAGCATCGAACATCTGATTTCTGATGTTACGCAACTTGACTTAGTTTTATTTAGTTATCGGATTTACGATCATACAAAAAGATTTTATAAAGATATTGCCCATAATTCGAATTACATGGAGGTAATTGAAGGGAAAGCACTGCTTTTTAAACTGCTGATTGAAAATCCGGGGTTTGACATATCACCTTGCCGATGTTTCATCCGACGTGAGTTTCTATTAGAGCATCAACTTTACTTTGAACCCCATCTTTATTTCGAGGATGCAAAATGGATGTTTGAAACTTTTTTGTCAGCTAAAGACTCAGTATATGTGGATAGACCATTATTTGCTTACCGTAAGTTCGGGTATCAGTCAATCACATCGGCTCATTCGTATAAAAAAATCAGTGACAGGTTCACAATATGTAAATACTGGCTGGATCAGGTCGATAATCTTGAATTTTCGCAAGCTCAACGCCAGATTTTCCTAAGACGTATCAGCCAAATATGTTTAACGGGTTTAGTAGGCATCTGGTCTCTCAAAAATCCATCAGAACGCACAGAATTGCTCGGAAAATTTTTACAGATACAGATTTACTTGGATTACCCAAATTCGGGTTTGCATCGGATGGTTCGTCTTTTCTGTCGGAAACTGGGGATTAAATGTGGGAGCCGATGGGTATATTTTCTGATGAAACTGAAGCGAATGTCGAGATTGATTCTTTGAATCAAGTATTATCTATCTATTTAGGCTGTCCTATTGCTGTTAGCTTGTGTGTTTGTACAGTTGTAAATGATGTGAG
>DDYT01000011.1 GCA_002348095.1 Erysipelotrichaceae bacterium UBA2227
GACGCGGGATGGAGCAGTCTGGTAGCTCGTCGGGCTCATAACCCGGAGGTCGTTGGTTCAAATCCTTCCCCCGCAACCATGGTTCCGTAGCTCAGTTGGTAGAGCAGTGGACTGAAAATCCACGTGTCGTTGGTTCAATTCCGACCGGAACCACCATTACAAAAGAAACGTCATCTGACGTTTTTTTTGTGTTTACAGTTTTCTTGTATAGGTAACTTTGCTAGAATGGGAATCGATTTCACACGTGTAGTCTGGCAGATAACGATTCATCTGACGAATCGAAGTAATCGGATTTTCGATCAGAGCCCGCGCCAATGTGCCGCGTGCGGCCTTTGCATGCATGGCTATTGAGACAGGTTTGTTATCTTGAATATAAACAAACTCAACATCGATCCATCCGATTAATCTCTTTATCCGAACGGTGTCGATCATCTTTGAATATTCATCGGAAGCACAATTCACGATAATTTTGGCGGAATGCATATTGATCTCTTCGACTAAGGCATCGTTTATCGTTGATTTCCAGTAGGTTATACCATTGCCTATGCTAGGGAAGTTTTTTGTGAAATCCAACCGGTACATCGCAATTTTGTCCAATGGTCGCAATAATCCGTAACAGGCGCTGAGGATCCTCAGATGTCTGTCGGCTTTTTTTATTTGTGAGGCTGTCATGGATGTCGCATCAAGGTTCCGATATGCCTCCCCTTGATATGCATACAGTGCGATCGTTTTGGGCTGTTCATAGAAACTTTGCCAATGAGCCCACGTCTGCTGTGCGATTTTCTCGGAAATCTGATACCACTGTCTGATTTCCGGTAAACTCAGTTTCTGAAATTCACGTACGATTATTTGGGTCATATCGCCGAAAAGGGGATCACGGGTTTTTCCGAGATACTCCTTGTGTTTCATCGTTTTCGCCGGAGACAGTAATACTAACATAACATCACCCGTTGTCAATATATCAAAATCGTCGGACAGAAGGGAGAGGTTTGTGATAAAATAAGAAGGTGTTTGAGGTGAAAAGATGAAAATCGGATTTATATCGTTGGGTTGCAGCAAAAATCGGGTTGACAGTGAAAATGTCATGGGACTGTTAAGTGCCAATCAGCATAAAATCGTCAGTGAACCATGGGAGGCAGAAGCTATTTTTGTCAATACATGCGGATTTATTACCCCGGCCAAAGAAGAAGCAATCAACACCATATTACAGATGAGTGAAATCAAAAAAAGAACCGGCGCAAAACTGGTTGTTTTAGGTTGTCTGAGCCAGCGTTATCATGATGATCTTGTTGGGCTTTTACCTGAAGTCGACCGATTTATCACGTTGGATGAATATCCGATGATGGATGACATCCTGACTCGTGAATTGAATATTCCGGTTAAGGGCGTGTATGGAAAGAACCCGAGATTGCTATCAACTCAGCCATGGATGGGTTATCTGAAGATTGCGGAAGGATGTTCCAACCGTTGTACGTACTGTGCGATCCCGCTGATCCGGGGCAATTTCCGTTCGTATCCGATGGAAATGCTGCTTGATCAAACCAAAGAACTGAGTGATCGCGGTGTGAAAGAAATCGTGTTGATCGCTCAAGATACGACCCGCTACGGGATCGATCTTTATAATGAATATAAACTGGCAGAGTTGTGTGAGCAAATCGCCTTGTTCGAGGGAATCCGCTGGATCCGGATCTTGTATATGTATCCAGATGAGCTGAGCAAAGAGATGATCGACCGATTGGCATCGATCCCCAAAGTGTTGCCGTATTTTGATCTGCCGTTGCAGCATGGCGATGACCGCATGCTCAAAGCAATGAATCGCCGCGGAGACATCGCTTCGATCAAAAAGACGATCGGTTACATCCGAAGCCGTCATCCCCAAGCTATAATCCGTACGACGATGATCGTAGGATTTCCTGGGGAAACCAAGAAGCATTTCGATCGGATGATCCAATTTGTACATGATATGAAATTTGACCGGTTGGGGGCATTTACTTATTCAAAAGAGGAGGACACACCGGCATTTGGGTTTAAGCATGAGCCGCGTGAAAGCACGAAAAACAAGCGTTATAAGGAGTTGATGCAGGTCCAGCAAAATATTGCTTCAACCTTAAATCAGGCGTGGATCGGCCAGCGCGTCGAGGTGCTGGTCGAGGTTATGGATACCTTCACAAAAACCGCGAAAGGTCGCAGCCTTCACAGTGCTCCGGACAATATTGATGGATTCATATATGTGAAGGTAAAGGAAAATGTCAAGCCTGGAAGTTTTATTTTTGCGACAATCGATCATGCACACGGGCATGATCTGCATGCAGTACAATCATAACGAGGGAAACCTCGTTTTTGATTTTTGTCTGAATTGAGTTATAATATGATTAACCAGGATAGGGTGGTGAGTGATGTGAGCAAGAAGCTGATTCTTATCCGTCATGCCGATGCATATCCTCTGGAGGACAATCAAGAGGCGCTGCGCGATCTGACAGAAGAAGGCATCGAATCGATTTCAGAAATTGTACCCGCACTGTTGAAATTAATCAGAAAACCGCATAAGACCGTGATCATCAGTTCGGATTATTTACGTGCGACCAAAACAGCTCTGTTGCTTGCATCACAGTGCGGTTTTTCATATGTCGGTGAGCACGAATTTGTCAGAACAGGTGACTTTTCAGAACTGATCAAGTTCGTAGTTGGCTGTAAAAGCAATTCGATCATCGTTGTCGGTCATCAGCCGTTTTTAACTGAGTGGTCAGAGTTATTGACCGGATGTGCACTGCCCTTTAAGAAGGTCGCAGCAGCGGGTTTTAAATTGGATGAGGAAGATTGTGAGTTATTGTGGTTTATGCAGCCTAAAGCGCTGCGGGATTTGGGGTGATCCTATGGGCAACAAGACCAGAGAAGCATTGATTGGAATATTCATACAGGCTGCGATCGCCATCGAAGAACCTTTAGGCAGGATCATCGCTTTGGATCCGGATATTGAAGCAGTACATCAGTATCGGGTGAAAATAAGGCAGCTTCGATCACTGATCGCTTTTCTCAGACCTAAACTCAATAAAGAGATTGCTGATCAGATCAACAAACGACTTAAAACCATGGCTTCGCAGTTTTCTTCGGTCCGTGAGTGGGATGTGCTTGCCCAACGCTGGCAGATGATGGCGGATGATCAAAACAGTGAACATCAAGAGTTTACTCAACGGCTGACGGAAGTAAAGCAACAGACCCGGATCGATGCTTATGCAAGGTTTCAACCCCGTATGGTACGGGAGGATCTCGATTGGATCATCACGCAGCTCAGGGAACTGTTTGAGGATGACCGTCAGATTTCAGCGTTTATTGATAAACGTTTGACCCGATGGCTGAAAGGAATCCGCAAAGGGATCAAATCGCTGGATGTCGAAGATTATCCGGCGATGCATGATTTGCGTATAAGGATCAAACGTTTGCGATATGCGCTCACGCTTCTGGGAGATTTTGCGGATGAATCGATGAAAGACAAAATAAAGCCAAGCAAACAGTGGGCTGAGCAGTTAGGTATCGTTTGCGATGCGAAGAGAAACAAAGAGTTGCTCGATGAGTATATTGTCCGTGACATTGAGCCAAAGATTTTGTTTCTTAAGTCGCTCAAGAGTGAAGCGGATGAGCAAGTAGAACAGTTGAAGCGGGTAAAACTTTAGAAAAGAGGAAAGATCATGATTGTTGCTTTGGTGGACATGGGCTCAAATACTGTCCGAATGAATGTATATGAGTGCAAAAATCATCAGCCGGAACTTTTGTTTTCTGCGAAAAACAATACCGGTTTGATTGGTTATGTCGTTGATGGGAAGATGTCTGTCAAGGGGATCAAAGCAGCCATCAATGTCCTGATGGAATATAAGGGCATCGTCAATCACTTTCATGTGGATAAATTTTTAGTGTTTGCGACTGCATCTTTGAGAAACATCGAAAACACCAAACAGGTCGTTGAGATCATCGAAAAGGAGACCGACATCAAAATCGATCTGATCAGCGGTGAAGATGAGGCCCGCTTGGATTTTGTCGGTGCGACCCGACTGATTCCGATGGACCACGGTTTACTGATCGATATCGGTGGCGGCTCGACGGAGCTGGTCACATTTGAAAACAAGAAAATCGTGGATGCCGTGAGTATACCGATCGGATCACTAAATTTATATCGGATGTGCGTCAGTCATCTGTTGCCGGATAAAAAAGAGAAGAAGCTGATGCAAAAGCGCATTCAGGATGAGATGGACAAAGTCAGCCACATATTCAAGAAAGATTATTTTCTGATTTGTGGGGTGGGCGGTACGATTCGGGCCGGAAGAAAACTGAATCAGGTACTGTTTGACAGGGCAGATACCGATAATGATATCGAATCCGGAGAGTTGAAGAAACTTTTGAAGATCATCGGTGCCAACGATCGTCAGGCGTTGGATATCATTTTGCAAAATGCATCAGATCGTATTCATACGATCATTCCCGGACTGATGATTTTGAATGAAGCCGTGAAGCGTTCTAACGGTCAGCTGATCACGGTGAGTGATTACGGTGTGCGGGAAGGATATCTGTTTTCGCGTGTTCTTGAGGAATAAGTATGACAAAGATTGAGGTGTTTGATACTTCCTTTACCCAAAACAGGGAACTGTCCTGGCTGATGTTCAATCGCCGGGTTTTAAAGGAGGCCGAAGATCTCACGGTTCCGCTGATGGAGCGGTTTAAGTTCTTATCCATATTCCAAACTAATTTAGATGAGTTTTACATGATCCGCGTAGGCAGTCTGAGTGATATAGCCAAACTAAAGCAACCTCCGATCGATAATAAATCCGGAATGAGTGTCAGGGAGCAGTTGGATGCCATTTATAAAGCGACAGTGCCGCTGATTGAAAAGAAGGATAAAATTTTCGAGCAGTTACGTAAACAGATGGCACTTCATCAGATCGTCCACTGTGATATTCCGCAGTGCAGCAATGCTGAAATAAAGTTTTTGGAAAATGCTTTTAAGCGAAGGATCATGCCGTTGCTTTCACCCTTGGTCATCGACCGCCATCATCCGTTTCCACAATTGCTCAACAAGCAGAAAGCCGTCGTCGCTAATGTAAAAAACAAAGACGGTATGATGACTTTGGGAATCGTGCCGATCAGTAATCTGCTGGATAAGATGATCGTACTGCCTCGTGAAACGCTCAGTTTCATATTAACAGAAAAAGTCATCCAACATTTCTTACCGCTGGTCTTTGATAAATATCAGGTCAGTGATTCGTGCATTGTTGCGATCACGCGCAATGCAGATATCCATCCGCAGGATGAAGGATTTGATTTTGATTTGGATTTCCGGGTGCATATGAAACTCATCCTTAAAAAACGCTCGCGGCTGGCTCCGGTCCGTTTGGAAGTGCAGGGAGAGATGGACGAGCGGATCCGGCGTATTTTTAAAGAGCGGGTCAAATTGAATGATATGCAGATTTTTATCGGGAAATCACCGATTGCTTTTGATTATGTGTTTGAACTGATTGAGAAACTGTCGCTGACCCAACGGATGGAAATGATGTATCCGCCGTTTTCTTCGGCAACGATGAAAGTAACGATGCTCGATTATTGTCTGTCGAAGGACTTGCTTTTATTTTATCCCTACGAAGATTTCGAATTGTTTATACAGTTTTTAAAAGAAAGCGCAAACTCTGCCGATGTAATATCTATCAGGATTTCGTTATACCGATTGGCGGCCAACTCCAGAGTCATTCAGTATCTTTGCGATGCTGCTCAAAATGGCAAGGAGGTTACGGTACTGATCGAACTGCGAGCCCGCTTTGATGAAAATAACAATATCGAATGGGCAGAAATGCTCGAGTCCGCCGGATGCAATCTGATTTACGGATTTGAAGATGTGAAAGTGCATGGCAAAATCTGTTTGGTCACGTTGAAAAAAGGAGATAAAATTTCATATATCACTCAAATCGGGACTGGGAATTACAACGAGAAAACAGCAAAACTTTATAGCGATTTGTCCCTTTTTACGGCCAATGACCGGATCGCTCAGGATGCGCTGACTTTCTTTAAGAATATGGCGATTTCAAATTTGCAAGGCACATACAATCATCTTTGGGTCGCACCTTACACATATAAGAATCAGTTGATGGAAATGATCGATGGTGAAATCGAGAAGGTCAGGCTTGGTAAACCCGGTCGTATTATTTGTAAGGCAAACTCACTGTCAGAACGCGATATCATCGATAAGTTGGCCACGGCTTCACAGGCCGGAGTGAAGATCGATTTGATCATCCGGGGGATATGCTGTATTTTGCCGAATATAGCCGGCAAGACAGAAAATATTCAAGTGACCAGCGTGGTAGGGAGGTTTCTTGAGCATGCACGGATTTATGCATTTGGCGAAGGAGATGAAGTAAGGATTTGGATTTCTTCAGGAGATTTGATGACACGCAGCCTTACCCGGCGGATCGAGGTGGCAGTGCCTGTGCTCGATCAAGCCATCCGGCAACGGATTGTTGCCTTGCTTGATGTCATGCTTGCCGATAATGTCAAAGGACATCGGTTATTAAAAAATGGCCGCCATCAACGAAAGAAAGATGATCAGCCACGCTGTAACAGTCAGGATTATTTTATTGAAGAAGCAAAAAACCGGAATTTGGCGGTGATTGAACCGCAACCCCAAATCATTAAGAAAAAAGGATGGTTGGCACGTTTGGCGGATTGGACCAATGAGAAAAACTAAACTTTACGAATTTCCTTTTCGACTTCAAAACGCTTGTATTTACTGCGATTGATAGGTAAAGATATCGGTTCGCATCGGATTTCAAATGCTGATTCGATATCATATCCTGAAAGTTCCGTATGCAACCGCTCGCTTACCTGACGGATGAGTTCGTTTGTTTCGCGTTTAAGTATCGGATCGAGGATGATTTTCAACGAATGATCTTGGCTTTGAATGACTTTATACTCACGAATGTTCTCCGAGGAAGTGATGATCCAGCGGCTGAACAGATCCGGAAAGATGTGCTGAATCGAGCCGTCTTTTTTCTTGAAATAGAGGATATCGTCATTTCGTCCCAGGATTTTTTCGATCGTTCGGAAATGACTGCCGCACGGACAGGGGTCATCCAATACGATCAGATCATTCATTTCATATCGGATCAGCGGCTGTGCCCGGTTGACAAGATTGGTAACGATCATGTGACTGGAAGCCACATGCGGTCGTGTGACAGGCAGATATTGCTCATCGAGCAATTCGACGACAATCAGATCTTCATTGATATGCAGATTTCCGTGCGAACAGGCAGAGGCAAACTGACCTTCGCTTCCTTGATAGATTTCAATGACGCGGCATAGAAAAACCTCACTTAAGCGGATTTTTTCTTCCTTCTCCAAAACTTCCGCATAAGTAACGATCATTTTTAACGGTTTTTTGATTTTATGGGCTACAGGGATCAGCAATCGGCACAAACTGGGCGGAGCCATCAGAATGTTTATCTTTTGCTGATTGATCTGAGCGATGATATGATCGACCGGTGTCATTGTCGAAAGGTATTTCAGTGAGATCAATGGAGAGTTGATATCATTGAACCCTTGTGAAAACACCCGAAGCATAAATAGGATCCTGAAGGGAAGACAGGTCAACGGGATACCGCTGCGGGCCAGAAAGACAAAGGGCAGCCGTTGGGTAAGTGATTTTGGGGTGATATAGAGGCCTTTGTTTCCGCTGGTCCCGCTCGACAGCCCAAGCACGAATTCATCTTTGTAATAGCCCAGATAGTCCTTGTTGAGCTCCTTTTCTACAGCCACGGCCATGACTTCATCTTTCTTCAGACCAACGGTATTCAACCGGTCAAACTGCTCCATCATCACGGTTTTATTGATGATGGGCAGTTTTCTGAGATCAGAAAAATCATTGATCGACAGATCTGAAAGGGTTTCCTGGTAAAACGGTGAGTTTTGCTTTGCAAACCCGATCAGCGATTGAAGCTGGCTGATTTGATACCTTTCGATCGTCTTTCGGCTTGAAAAGCGCCGATGAATGATCAGTTGAAAAAAATCCGAAAGTCCGGTCATAGTTTTTTTCCTTCGAGTTTTTCAGCTTTGAGACTTCCGCCGGTAGATTTTAAGATTTTTGTATAAAAATATTCGACGCCATACTTATAACCGGATTTCTCCCAAATTTTCAGCATCAGTCCCCAACCCAAGGCCAATGTCAATCCAAACAGCAATGCTGAGGGAATATCAAAAGCCAAATCAGGGATAAACATCCGTAATCCGGAAACGATAGCGGCACTGACGACACTTTCGATAAAGAATACCGATAGGCCGGCAATCCCGAAGCGGGCAAAGAATCGGGACAGGATTCCAAGGGTCCGCGGTTTACCGAAATCGTAAAACTTCAAAGCTGCCAGGATAAAAAGCATAAACAATCCGTTTTGAGCCATCATCAAGGCAAACCATACCGGATCGATCGATCGCTGTAACATAGTGTCGGGCAACAGGATATACAAAGCCACCCCACCGGCAAACAGGACGATGCCCAAGGGAAGTACCCGTTTCACGATGCCTTTGAAGTCCGTGGTGACCAAAAGTGCGGCGATCCAGGCTCCGAAAAGCGCAAAGGAGAGATAAGGAAATATGGGGTTGTTTTTATTGACCAGCCAGTTTAGTGAAAGAATGACGGGCCAGTTAAGGGCATCCAGTGCATCGAGATACATCGTATATAAGGGGATGCGTACCAGTGACAGTACAAAGAATGCCAAAGCCGAAATCACGTAGAAGCGAGGCTGTATCTTTTTAAAGAAACGATGCTGGATGCGGAAAAATACGCCCAGCAACAGAATGTTCATAGCGATCATGACCAGACTGTCCACATACAGCACGCGTTCAAGCGTCGATGATATGAGTTTTCCGGAGGTAAACAGTTCCACCAGGATACTGTTGCTCATATATTTTTCGCTCATATGAGCCAAGCCCGGCCCGGTAAATATGAAATAGAGATACGCAACCGCAAGGATGAATAATCCGCTGCGGAGGTTATGTCGGATGGCTGTCTGAAAAGTCAGCTTCTGATGATCAGTTTTGCGGATGTACTGATACGTATGGACCAGACCGCTGACCATGGCAAATACTCCGGCAAACATTAAAATCAGTCCGATGAAAGTTACGATCAGCGGCGGATCGCTCAAATCAAGTTCAAAGAGGCCTTCAAAATGATAAAATGCCGTGTGCATGACAAGTAGGGCAAAAATACCGATTCCGCGTAAAACATCAAGTCCCGCAAAGTTCTTTTTCATATGGTTGTTCCTTTTTTTAATTAATATCATCATATCATATCAAAATAGAAAATAAAGATTGAATAATCATCGTTTTTCTGTGATAATTACAACGCATGGACCTTGCCGGTCCGGCATGGACAAATCAAACGAAAACATTCCTTAACACTGGAGTTTCGGCCTGATTGAACATCACTTGTTAAGGAGGACAATACAATGGCAAACATCTCAATCGTATGCAAAGGGTGCGGTGAAACATTTTTATTCACCGACAACGAACAAGCTTTCTACAAAGAAAAGGGCTTCGAGAACGAACCGCTGCGCTGCCCGGATTGCCGCAAAGCTCGCAAACAGCAGCGGAACAACAGTCGCTACAACAACAATAGCTGGTAAATCATG
>DDYT01000017.1 GCA_002348095.1 Erysipelotrichaceae bacterium UBA2227
TTGTTATACCTCGATGATCGTTTCTTTCATTAATTTTAGCGCAGCGACCGGATATTTCTGGGATAGTAATCCCATTGCGGCCAATATATACTGATGATCCAAATAAAACCGTGCGTGATTGGGCTTCAGACTCAGTGGATTTTTCGGATCTGCCTGGGAAGCTTTCAGCGCTGAGCGGATATTGGAATGGTGAATCAAAGGTCCGCCGGTGCCGATAACATGACTGACAAAGCTTAAGTCCTTGCCGGTTTGCTGATAGATGGTGCCAAAGGGAGTGTAGTGAACTTCGAGATATCCGGCATGCCGGGTCACACTTTCGCGTACAGCGATTTCCGCCGCAACATCATCGAGTGTCTTCAATAATCCGGGTTCTTCCATAAAACTTTCCGGATGGGCTGCCAGGTCACGTAACATCTGCATGACGACTTCCTGAGATGTGTTGATAACGGAAGCAACGACATCGATTCCGACGCCATCGACCAACGCCTGTAAACTGTATCTGGCACCAAGGTCACCTTCGACCGTACGTTTGACAAAGGGTTCCTGCAAGCCGCGCATAACGACATTGGATTGTCTGGGCGCCCCATCAGCCACACTGTGTACATCCGTGGTTGCACCGCCGACATCCACAATGATCAGCTCACCGACACCGGGTTCGCTGAGATATCCTTTGGAAAGCAGTTCTGCCGCCAATAAGACAGCCGAGGGTGTCGGCATCAGGATATTATCAATGCATCGCTGTACCTGAGTCAATCCCTTGGCAACGATGATATGATCCAAAAAGACTTTCCGTATACATGCGCGAGCAGAATCGATGTTGAGCTGATTGAGTGTCGGCATGACATTATCCGCTACAGTGGCATCCCAACGGCCTTCTTTTAGAATTGCTTCAACTTCACCGGCAATGGTTTTATTTCCTGCATAAATGATCGGACAGCGCATCGTCAGTTCGCACAGTTTTTGTGCATTATGAAGAATGACCTTTTGGTTTCCGCCATCGATTCCGCCGGTCAGTAATAAAATATCGGGTTTAAGAGATTCGATTTCCCGGATTTCCCGGTCATTGAGTTCAAATGAATAAGTTTTAAGCAATTTTGCTCCGGCACTGAGGGCTGCGCGCTTTGCGGCTTCCATCGTCAGTTGCGGGACAAGACCGATCGCGATCATCTTCAGTCCCCCGGCAGCACTGGAACATGCCAAACGTACCGGCCAATCGGAAATGCCGGTGATTTCAGCAAGTTGATCAATCGCTTTTTGTAATCCGATGTTGATGTCATCGTGGATGGTGGTGAAGGATTGTGTTCGACCGAGGATCCGAGGTTCGTCGATATCAACGGCTGTCACTTTGGTAAAGGTGGAACCAAAGTCAATACATAAAATCGGTTGCATGTCAGTTTCCTAAATCCTTATGTAAATCTATGATGCTTTTGGCAGGGTCGGAACCCGGGGGATATACACGGTCAAATCCCATCGCGAGAAACTTACGTTCCACTTCTTCAAAAGGGGTTTTACCCACGACTAAATTTCCGCCGACATACAGTTTGATTTTTTCCAGTCCGGCTTCAATGCATTTTTCGCGCAGTCCGCGACAGTCCAGTTCGCCATGTCCGTACAGCGAGGAAACGATTAACGCCTGTGCGTCGGATTCGATGGCGGCTTGAATAAACTCTTCCTGAGATACCATGACGCCCAAATTGACCACATGAAAACCGGCCTGACTATATGCGTAGTGTAAAATCTTGTTTCCCACCGCATGAACATCAGCACCGATAACTCCCAAAACAATCGTATGACTACTCATAATCACCTTGCATAAGCCAGAAGGGCCTTATGCTCTCCTTTCACAAGTAGATACCTGAAAGCGGTATCAGTTGTTCTATAGTTCTATTTTAAACGATTAAAAATGAGTGTCAACCGATAGCCCGAAATTTTCAAAAAGTAACTGTTTAAGCCTTTTTTTCATATTATTGACACATTTGTTACATTTTATAAGTTGTCAATATTATTCGTGTTTTTCTTAAGTTCTTGAAAAGAACGGATGGTTATGTTATAAATAGTTAGTTAGATGAAAGAGATGATGATATGAATCTTATCGAATTTAAAAATTTTTCCTTAATCAAGTATAATACGTTGCGTTTGAGAAGTGTGGCGCAGGTTTGTTATTTCCCTTTAAACATCGAAGGATTATCTGAGGCGATTGAAAAAACGCAACATCAGAAGCGGATATTTTTAGGAAACGGCTCCAATATCCTTTTGACAAAAGAGCATTATGATGAGCAATATGCATTTATCATTACGACCATGATGAACAATATCGAAAGAAACGGTCCGGAAATGATTGTCGATACCGGAGTTACACTGCATGATCTGGCATGGTTTGCAATGGATCACGAGATTGGCGGATATGAGTTTTGTGAAGATATTCCGGGGACTGCCGGAGGTGCACTGATCATGAATGCCGGTCAGTGGCAGTGGACGATCAGTCAGTATGTGCGGTGGGTCGATGTGATTGATTTGGAAACGAAAAAAATGCTGCGGATCGTTCCGGAAGAAGGATTCTTTCAATACAGATACTCCAAGTTCAATGAGATGAATGTCGTGATTGCCCGTGCCGGACTTTCGGTGAGTCAGGGAGATTATCGTGAAATATTGGAGCGGATGCTGGAGTTTAAGAAGGAGCGTTATTTCAAACAGCCGCGAAACTATCCCAATGCGGGAAGTGTGTTTAAACGCCCGACCAAGAATAATGAAACGTTTTTTGTCTGGAAACTGTTTGATGAAGTGGGCTTGCGCGGTTTTCAAATCGGCGGAGCACAGGTATCTCAGAAACATCCGGGCTTTATCGTCAATGTTGATCACGCGACCTGTGGGGATTGTGCGGCATTGATCAGCGAGTGTATCAGTCGGGTGAAAAATCATTTTGATATTGATTTGGAATTGGAATGGCGAGTCATCGAATAACCGTGAATACGGTTATTTTCTTTTTCGGTTATAATAAAGACAGCAGTTGTGCTTTAAACTTTTATGAGGTTTCGATTTGGAGTAAAATAGGAGAAATGAAAGAGGTGTTGTTATGAAGAGTCACATCGGTGTCATCGGCATGGCAGTCATGGGGAAGAATCTGGCTTTGAATCTGGCTGACCATGGCTTTAAGGTATCTATATATAATCGCACGACCGCGGTTACACAGGAAGTCATCAAACAAAATCCTGAAGCAGGATTGGTATTGACTAATTCAATCGAAGAATTTATCCAATCGCTGGCTGTACCACGTAAAATGATTATCATGGTGCAGGCAGGATCACCGGTCGATAAGGTGATCGACTCGCTGATTCCGTATCTGCAGCCGGGCGATATCGTTATGGACGGCGGTAACTCATTTTACAAAGATACGATGCGTCGTTATCAATTGTTAAAATCGCTGCACCTGAACTATTTGGGTGTAGGCGTGTCCGGTGGAGAAGAAGGTGCACGGTTTGGCCCGGCCATCATGCCATCGGGGGATAAGCAGGCGTATCAGGAAGTTGAATCGATGCTTACGGCTATTGCAGCCAAGGCTTATGGGGAACCGTGCTGTTTCTATATAGGACAGGATGGCAGCGGACATTATGTCAAAATGGTTCACAACGGCATTGAATATGGTGACATGGAGCTGATCGCTGAGACCTACCATTTGTTGAAAACCGCAGGTGGCAAGAATGCGACTGAACTTCAGAAAATTTTCGAGATGTTTAATCAAGGAGAACTGGACAGTTACCTGATCGAAATCACAGCGAAAATCTTGAAGAAATCGGATGAAAAAACCGGATTACCATTGGTAGATGTGATTTTGGATGTAGCCCGGCAAAAAGGTACGGGTAAGTGGACGGCACAAGAATCACTTGATTTAAATGTCGATACCTCGGTATTGACATCAGCGGTGTTTGCCCGGTTTATTTCAGAAATCAAGTCAACGCGCGTGACGGCATCACTTCTGTATGAAGACAATAAACCGTCAGTATCTGTGGTATCTGATGATATCGTCGAGTCTGTGCGAAGAGCACTGTATGCCAGCAAACTGATTGCATATGCGCAGGGATTTGCCTTGTTATCGGCCGCTGCAAAGGTAAACGGATGGAATCTTGATTTTGCGGCCATTGCCAAGGGATGGCGCGGCGGCTGCATCATACGGGCTGCGTTTCTTAATAAAATCGCACAGGCCTATCAGGACAATCCGGATTTGCAGCATTTGCTGTTGGCTCCTGAATTTGCCGCTACTCTAAAAGAATATCAGGCAGACTTGCGCAGAGTCGTGATTTTAGCTATTGAAAACGGAGTGCCGGTCAGTAGCTTTGCCAATGCACTGAGCTATTTTGATGCGTTTACATCGAAGCGCCTGCCGGCAAACCTGATTCAGGCACAGCGGGATTTCTTTGGTGCACATACATTTGAACGTATCGATGAAGAAGGTGTCTTTCATGAACAATGGTAAACAACATAAAACGGTATTTATGATTTTCGGCGGAACCGGGGACTTGACCTATCGAAAACTGCTTCCGGCCTTTTATAATCTTTTCTCGCTGTTTAAAATGCCGCAGGACTTTGAAATCCTGATCATCGGACGCAAGGAATATACCACGGAATCGTATATCGACATCATTCGGCCGTGGCTGAAAAAATTTACCCGAACTAATTTCCGTGATGAAGTTTTTGAGCGGATGTGTGATCATATGCATTACCTGGTCGCAGATTTTACAAAAGAAGAAGATTATCCTCGGATCAAAGAGGTAGTGGATCAGTGGGGCGGTGTTCAGCAGCGACTGTATTATCTGGCGGTAGCACCGCAGTTTTTTGCGCCGATTGCCTTCAGTCTGAAAAAGGCAGGTATCCTGGATCCGGTTCACTCGCATCAGGTTATGATCGAGAAGCCTTTTGGTGTCGATATTACTTCGGCACAAATACTTCATCAGCAGATGTGTACGGCATTTGATGATGAATCGATTTATCGGATCGATCATTATTTAGGCAAAGAGATGATTCAGAATATTATGTCTGTCCGCTTCAACAATACGCTGTTTGAGGGGATTTGGAACCATCATCAGATCGATCACATTCAAATTTCGGCTTTGGAAACCGTAGGTGTAGAAAATCGCGGCGAATATTACGATCATACCGGGGCTCTGAAAGATATGGTGCAGAATCATTTGTTTCAGATCCTGTCGATCGTCGGTATGGAAAAACCGCACTCCAACAGCGCCGAAGCGATACAGTCACAGCAGGTCAAAGTATTGGATGCTTTGATTCCGATTGAAAACGGAAAACTGCATGATCATCTGGTGTTGGGTCAGTATACGGAGGGTTTTATTGCAGATACCAAGACGAAGGGTTATCTAGATGAAGATAATGTTCGACCGAATTCACCGACAGAGACTTTTGTTGCTTTGAAACTATATGTGGATTCGCCTCGGTTGTCCGGGGTGCCGATTTACATCCGTACCGGGAAACGGACACAGAAACGGGCAACGGAAGTAGCGATTCAATTCAAAGCACCTCAAGGGGTATTGGCGAACTTACTGATTATCAAGATTTATCCGGATGAAGGTATCTATTTGCGTTTCAATGCGAAGAAACCGGGTACGACGCAGGAAGTCGTGCCGGTGTTTATGGATTTCTGTCAGAGTTGCGTGTATGAAAATCGGATCAATACACCAGAGGCTTATGAACGATTGATCGAAGCTGCGTTTAAAAAGGATAAATCGCTGTTTACCAGTTGGCCGCAGGTGCTGTCCAGTTGGCGGTTCATCGATCATCTGATCGAACGTATCGCTGCTGAGCAAGCAGAGGTTTACTTGTATCCCGCCGGTCAAAACGGACCGATTCAGGCAGAGGAGTTGCTGAATCGTGAGCATCGGCATTGGATCGATGAAGAACATGGATAAATGAGGGCAATATGAGTCGAATTGATTTAAATCCGCAGGAACCTCGGTATCTTGCGTTAAAGGAATATACGGCGGATCGGATGGATCGCCAAAGTCAGGAAGCATTAGTTTATTTTTTGAAACAAGCGCAGGAGATATTTGGTTTGGTGCCGGTTTTCGCTCAGTTGGATGCAAGTGAACTGTGTGGGTTTGATATGAAAATCATCAAAGCACTCATCATGCGGTTTCCTTCATTACAAGGAGAATCCGTCACCCATATCGTAAAAGTATGTGTCGGGGATCGTTGCAAAGGTCGAGGTTCACCGAAAGTCCTAAGTGCAATCAGTCAGTCATTAGGCATTGAGGTCAATCAGATGTCCTTGGATGGTAAAGTGTTCTTAAAGACACAAAAGTGTTTCGGACATTGTCGGGAGGGGATCAATGTTTTGGTTGATAATCAGATGATTCATCACGTGACGCTTTCGATGGTGGATGAGATTTGTAAGAAAGTAAGGTAAGGTGAGGGTATTTTATGACGAAGGTGGTGTTTGTTTACGACTTTGATAAAACCCTGTCTCCTAAGGATATGCAGGAGTATGGATTCATCGAATCTCTGGGGATTTTTGATCCGTCTCAATTTTGGAATCTGGTCGATGAGACAGCGAAGAAGCACACCATGGATCGGATTTTGACGTATATGTATCTGATGGTGCATGAATCGCAAAAGCGCGGTGTTATCATTAAAAAGGAGCATTTTGTTCAGCATGGCAAAAATATCGAGTTGTTTGAAGGCGTGCCGGGCTGGTTTGAGCGGATCAGTGCGTTTGGAAAATCGCAACAGTTGGATATTGAGCATGTCATCGTCTCTTCGGGGTTGAAACCGATGATCGAAGCAACGCCGATTGCCTCAAACTTCACACAGATTTATGCCTGTGATTTCGTTTATGACTCAGATGGGAAAGCGCTATGGCCGGCGATGGCCATCAATTATACGACGAAAACACAGTTTCTTTTTCGAATCAACAAGGGAGTTCGGGATGTTACGGATGATGTGTCACTGAATCGTCCGCTTGCCAGCAATCTGCGACCGGTCGGATTCGATCATATGATTTACTTTGGGGACGGTCTGACCGATGTTCCGAGCATGAAACTGGTGACGGAGGCCGGCGGTTTTGCGGTGGCGGTGTTTAATCCGGCCGATGATAAAAGTAAACGGTCGGCTCAGCAATTGGTGTTGGATGGTCGGGTAGAATATATGGCCCCGGCGGATTATTCCTTAAACTCACCGTTGGAAAAATTGGTTAAACTGATGATTGTGCACATTGCGGATAAAGATGCATTGCGACGTTGGGAGGGGTTATCATGGTAAAAAATTCAACCCGTTTTATTGAAGCTTATAACAAAATCGAAATGGAGATGGAACGTCGGATGACGATCGACCGCCGGATCGGTTTTTCCGAGCGGGTCCGCCGTCTGGCGAATCATGATCCGTTTTTCAAACGTTACCGACGGGTTCTGGAAGAGTTTGCGGATTTGCGCAATGCCATCATCCACGAGCGGATCGATGGGGAAGTCATTGCCGAACCTCATGAGAAAGTGGTTGAGCAGTTTGAGCATATCGCTCAGCTGTTGACGCAGCCGACATTGGTCAAGGATAAATATTTGTGTAAGGTCGATGTTTGTTTTTCGGATGAAATGGTTTGGGATATTGCCCGGCGGATGGTTTCAAAATCATATTCGCAACTGCCGGTGTACGATCGTGAGTATCATTTTGTCGGGATGCTTACGACCGATACGATGATGCGTTATCAGGTGGCAAATAACAGTAATCTTGAAGGAATCAGTGTAGCGGATGTCCTGCCGTTTGGTAAGGATGTACAGCGAGTTGCATTTATAAGTCCGGAGCACACATTGATCAATGTGGTAGATATGTTTGAACAGGCGATGGGAAAGGGCAATAAGCTTCACGTGATTCTGATTACCAAGCAGGGCAAGCGTAATCATCTGCCCTTAGGAATCATTACAGTTCATGAATTGCCAGAAATATATGAAGAAATCCATGAATGAATCTTCTTGATGTGCATTTGACTTCCGTTTTCTGATATGATGTAGGTGTAATGATACAAAAGGATGTGTTGGCCATGATCGAAGAAATTGCACGACAACGGTGTATTCCGGTAGTTGCAACCATGAAAAAACTGGAGCAGTTTTTGGCTTCGGATCTGACGTGGTGTGTCTTACAGGATATCCATATTTCCATGTTAAACGACATGATTTCCATGTTGCATCGAAATGAGCGTAAGGCTTTGGTGCATATCGAAATGATCAATGGCGTGGCCAATGATGAGTATGGGACGGAGTTTCTTTGTCAGAAGCTTCGGGTTGACGGGATCATTTCGTCAAAGCCGAAAATCATTGAAATCGCCAAGCGAAACCGAAAGTTTGCGATACAACGCATATTTCTGATTGATGGGCGTTCCATTGAGCGGGGTATCGAAATGTTGATTAAGAGTCAGCCGGATGCGGTGGAAGTCATGCCTGCGGTTGCGTATAAAGCCATTCCTTATGTGAAGGAGAAGCTGAATATGCCGCTGATCGGAGGGGGATTGTTGCGTTCGAAAGAAGATATCGATGAGGGAACCAAAGCCGGGTGCATCGCATTTACCATCAGTGATTTGCAGTTGTGCAAAGAAAATTGTCGAAGATAAGCGGTGGCTTATCTTTTTTTAGTCAAAAATTAGCACTCTGCACTTGACAGTGCCAAGAAATGCGCTATAATATAATCGAAGATTGGCACTCAACCTTGGCGAGTGCCAGAAAAGGAGGAATGAGTATGAGATACAACATTGCCAAGCGTACACCGACGACGTTACTTGATGATTTCTTTAATGATGATTTCTTCTTTCCGAGAGTGAATTACGGCAGTCAGATCGATGTATACCAAGAGAACAACAAATATGTGGTTGAAGTCGATTTGCCGGGATTCAAGCGTGATGAAATCGACATTCAGTTCAATAATGATGTTTTGACAATCAAAGCGGACCACAAGGAAGAAGAAGTCAGCGAAAACAAGAAATATTATTATCGCAGTCGGAAGTACAATTCATTTATGCGCCAAATCCGGTTCAACGGGATTGATACCGGACTGATCGGGGCACAGTTTGCGGAAGGTGTACTGAAAGTCGAACTTCCGATTAAGGAAGCCTCTGAAGTTGTTAATCGTATTGAAGTCAAGTAGGATATTGGGATGAGCGTGAGCTCATCCTTTTTGTGTCCGAAAAGACACGTTTCGAATTTTCGGTTATAATTAGGTTAGGAGGTGGACATATGAAACTGAAACTGAACGAGTTTACAAAAAATACGCGCAAGCTGGTTTTGTTTCGCGGGATCCACTACTATCAACAGGGTCGTGCTCAGCTCGATAAGCAATCGGACAAGACATATTATTACAATGTGGCCGGACAGCAGAACAATTATAAGGTCGTTGTCAATCTGGGAGAGGAAAACATGATCGTCTTCAGTTCGTGTGACTGCCCATACTCGGCGGCCGGCTTCTGTAAACACCAGGTAGCAAGTTTTCTGGATGTGCTTCATCAGCAGGGCTCCCTGGATGTTGAGGCTTTAGAAAATGCTGAAGTGATGGAAGAAAAAACACCGGAACAACCGGTGCCTGAAGGGTGGAGTCATGCAGATTTTCAGCGTCTGAAAAATTTTGATGTCTCGGGGTATCTGGCTTCTTTCAGCAGAGATGAACTGATTTATATAATGCTGAATTATATGCAAATCGATATGAAGCTTTTCATGTATATGTTTCATCACTATATGGTGGAAGAAGCACGCGCTAAGATACGAAATGTCAATTAGGTCCGGATGGACCTTTTTTATGCGATGTGCTCCATCAGTATTTTCAGTCCGATAAGGATCAGGATGAACCCTCCGACATAATCGGTTTTATTTCCGAGATGATGTCCGAAACGTTTTCCGATGATGACCCCGGCAAAAGAGAGGCAAAATGTCGTGGCTGCAATTATAATGGAAACGACAGGAATATTCACCTGCAGAATGGCTAAGCTTATACCGATGGCGAAAGCATCGATGCTGGTTGCAACGGAGAAGGTCAACAGGGCACGGTGTGAATCGACATTCCGGATATCACAGCTCAACTCTTTTTGATGGTATGCTTGCCAAATCATATGGATACCGATGCCTGCGAGGATGATGAAGGCTACCCAATGATCAATCGTTAAGATATAGGATCGTAAGAAAAAAGCACTGATGTAACCGGCAAGCGTCATGACTCCTTGAAAGAATCCGAAGTAAAGACCGACTTTGAGTGCATAGGGATATTTTTCTTCCGCCGTACAGAGACCATTGACACAGGCAACGGCGAAGGCGTCCATGGATAAGCCGATGGCAATCATCATCAGAGAGACTGGTTCCATACGCACCTCCTAAGTACCACAGTATTTTAATCAATGAATGGATGAATGTCAATGTAACTCGTTCGACAATTGGTATCATTTAGGTATCTTTGCAGAAAATCTGTTAAAATAATCGTAAGGAGAGTTGAGTATGAGCAATTTTATTAAAATCGTTCCGGTTTTTCGGGAAAAGCCTTGGGGAGGAACCCGACTGAGGACACAATTCGGATTTGATATACCTTCCGATCAAACGGGTGAATGTTGGGCGGTTGCTGCACATGCAGTAGGTGACTGTCTGATCGATGATGATGAGTTTGGCGGATATCGGCTTTCTGAACTTTATGCTCAGCGGCGCGATTTGTTTGGGTATTGTCAAAAAGAAGAATTTCCGCTGCTAGTCAAAATCATCGATGCGAATCGAGATTTGAGTATCCAGGTCCATCCCAACGATGATTACGCAAAGGCGATGGGTTTGCCCAATGGAAAAGCCGAGGCATGGTGCATTTTGGATTGTGAGCCAGGAGCAGAAATCATTGTCGGACATACATGCCAGAATCAGGAAGAGTTGGAGTATGCATTGACCCATCCGGCGCAGGCAGATTGGTTGCGTCGTTTCCCGATTCGGCCCGGGCAGTTTTATTGGCTGCCGGGAGGTACGGTTCATGGAATCGGTGCTCATACCTTGGTTTATGAGGTTGAACAGAATTCAGATGTTTCATTTCGGATTTATGATTATGACCGTACGGACAGTCAAGGAGATAAGCGGCCTTTGCACTTGAGTCGGGCTCGGGATGTAATCAAAGTTCCGGATTTTCGCAGAGAAGCAATACCTCAGCGAATCATTACCCACACGATGAAACATACGGTCCATATTCGAAAGAAGCATTTTATCGTCGAACGATGGGAAATCGATGTAACGACAGTCATGCCCATGAATCAGTCGTTTATGATCATCGGATGTTTAAGCGAAGGTATCATTAATGGTCGTCACGCTAAACCCGGAGATCATTTTATCGCTTTGAATGACTGCTCAGAAATTACACTTGAAGCCGGCATGACTTGTCTGGTAACTTATATTCCGGAAAATGGTGAAGCATAGAAAAGATGGACGATGTCCATCTTTTTAATCGATACTTTTTAGCGGTTCTACCTGTATGATCCGAACGCCTTTTGCTGCAATCTCCGCGAGGGCGTTTTTATTTGCCAGTGTGTCGGTGATCAGCGTCGTGACCTTGTCAATCGATCCGCTGATAAAACTGTGTTCATAACCGATTTTTGTATGATCGGCCAGGATCAGCCGGGGTCCTGTGCAACGGGTCAGCATAATCTCGTTGACCGCAACTTCCTGAAGCACTGCGGTTGTGATGCCGGCTTCAGCACTGATTCCCGAACATCCCAGTATGCTTTTCGAAGCAGTCACTTTTGACAGGTTGTTGATGGCAAACTCGCCAACCATGGATTCTTTGGGTTCACGTAGCTCTCCACCGGATAAAACGACGGAGATTGCGGGGTCCTTTTCAATGAAAATAGCTTTCCCGTTATTGGTGATGACCGTGACCCGTTTGTTTTTCAGATAATGCAACACCAGCAATGCGGTCGAACTGGTATTAACAAAAATGGCGTCGCCATTTTCAATAAACTCAGCTGCCTTTTTGGCAATGGCATGTTTGGCAAGGGCATTGTTTTTTGAAATATCATCCCTGACGACGATTTGATTGACGAGCATGGCTCCGCCATAAAAGCGTTCGACAAGTTTTTGTTCTTCGAAGTATTCAAGGTCCCGACGGATCGTCAATGAAGAGACATCCAGTTGCTCAGCTAAAGTATCTACTTTGACCGTGCCGCTCTCTTGTAAAATTTGATAAATGCGTTGTCGACGGTTATCGACGATGGATTTGTGGCGTTTCACGATTTTTCCCCCATGATTTGTTTCGCTTGTTGATAGATCGGCAGATTTCTTGCATGTTTATCTATAAAGGCCAGTGATTGATGAGCGCTCTTCATCTGATTCAGCTGCGTTTCGCATTGAAGTCGGTAGAAATAATAGTAGGACAGTTCTCTTGGATTCATCAGTCGGGTGTTAACGTTGTTTAAACTGGCATAAGCCTTTTTGAAATCCTGATTGACCAAGTGCAGTTCTGCATCCAAGACTTCCCAGTTGTACAGAGGAGAAATCCGTTTTCCCTTGATCTTTCTGTCTTTCAGTTCTACCATTTTTTGATGGAATTTCCTGCATTGTGTCTTGTTGGAGATCATGCGATTATAAGCAAACATACTGTAATTATACACCAACAGCATATCAAGGGAACGTTTAAGTAAACTTTTTTCGTACGTGTTGACAAGTGTGATCAGCGCTTGAGCGTCTTGCTTGTCGGTATAGTATAACAAATCAAAAACGACATTGGGATGCCTGTATCCATGCAGAAAGTCGATTTTTCTGCACCTCTCCATAATCGGACGCGCTTTATCCGGATCACATTCGAAGTTAAGGGTATAGATGGCTAAACGATGTACGGTGCGAACCCATTCGTACCAGATCGCAAAGAACAGGAAAGTGAATATCAGGACGCTAAGGATAACTTTTGCCGGGATTTCTGCAGTGGCACTGATTTGTTGGATGCCAAAAACCAAGAACAGTATGTATATAAGGATGTTTATGATCAATCGCAATACTTCACCGGGATCTTTTTTGTACATACGAACTACCTCCGTCTTTATTATATGAATAATCTGAACATAAATCAACCATAAAATGCTCTTATCGATAAATATAAGCGTTTACATTGATATTTTCATTTGTTTATATGCAATATATGTTAAAAATGTTCATTTAACATATTGTAATATCCGATGATATGCATTATTATATCAATGTAAACTTGTATTGTGAATATTTATACGAACAATTTGAACGTTTCGAGATGGGAGGAACAAAGATGAGTAAAGTTGAAGAAATCACCAAAGAATCTTGGGTATTAAGTACGTTTCCGGAATGGGGTACTTGGCTCAACGAAGAAATCGATGAGGAAGTGGTTGCTGATGGATCTGTAGCGATGTGGTGGTTGGGGTGTACGGGCCTTTGGGTCAAAACTCCGGGTGGTGCAAACATCTCTATCGACTTTTGGACCGGTAACGGCAAGCGTACTAAAAAGGTCAAAAATATGATTCCGAATCATCAGATGGCTCGGATGTGCGGCGGCCGACAGTTACAGCCGAATTTGCGTGCCGTTCCCTTTGTTCTTGATCCGTTTGGTGTAAAGAATATTGATGCCGTATTATCGACGCATTATCACAATGACCATATCGATGTGACCTTCGCCGCAGCCGTACTGAAGAACGTGGCTGAACCGGTGCCGTTTATCGGACCGAAATTCTGTGTCGATATGTGGATCAAATGGGGTGTTCCGGCAGAACGTTGCATCGTGGTCAAACCGGGGGATGTCGTTAAAATCAAAGATATGGAAATCGTTGCACTGGATTCATTCGATCGCACGGTACTGATCACCGAGCCGACACCGGATATCCTGTGGGGAACCTGCCCCAGTGACATGGACGATCGTGCAGTTAACTATCTGATCAAGACACCGGGTGGTAACATATATCACAGCGGTGACTCGCATTATTCCAATTATTATGCAAAACATGGCAAAGAGCATCATATCGATGTGGCCTTAGGTTCATATGGAGAAAATCCGATCGGTTTGACCGATAAGATGACATCATCTGATATTCTGAGAATGGCTGAGGCTTTGAGAACGAAAGTCGTGATCCCTTTCCATCATGACTTATGGACCAATATGATGGCGGATACCAATGAAATCCTGGCTTTGTATGATATGCGAAAATACCGTCTGCAATATAAATTTGTACCGTTTATATGGCAGGTCGGAGGTAAGTTCACTTATCCTCAAGACAAGGATTTGCGTGAGTATCACCACCCGCGCGGCTTCGATGACTGCTTCGAAGATGAAACAAATTTACCGTTTGTTTCCTTCCTCTAGGAGGCAGTTATGATCACTGAACTCATTGATCTGAATCGGGTGATTTATCGTGACGGATTTGAGGATTGGCAGCAGGCGGTGCGGGTCTCTTGTGAACCGCTGATTGAAGATGGTTCAATCAATCCCGAGTACATCGATGCGATCATAGCCTGTATCCATGAGTATGGGCCATACATCGTAATCGCTCCGAACATCTGTATTCCTCACGCGATGGCAGGCGGTACCGGTGTCAATCGCAGTGCTGTCAGTCTGATGGTGACCCAACAAGCTGTTTCCTTTGAAGAAGGCAATCCGGAGAAGGATGCCCGCCTGTTCTTCGTGTTGGCTGCGAAAGATGCGGATGAACATATGGCCAACCTGGTGCGTCTGGTGGAGATGCTGTCGGATGAGGAGTATGTTGAGAGGATTTTGAAGACGACTTCGATTGAAGAGTTGAAGTTATTGGCCTAGGAGGTAACAGAGGCATCTCTGTTAAATAAAGGAGGATGCTATGGATATTTTACTTCAG
>DDYT01000013.1:0-17818 GCA_002348095.1 Erysipelotrichaceae bacterium UBA2227
CACAGATGGAAATTGAAGAATGGCATCGTCGATTGGGAAGCAGTGCTATCGCAGATTCTGTCCTGGATCGAATCATACCGAAATCACATCAACTCATCCTTAAAGGTGAATCCATGCGTTCCAAAATTGACTAGTTAACGACCTTGAGCCATCCATTTTTCGGGTGGCTCTCATTTTCCGATAGAGTGGCTCTCAATGTCCGATGCGCTGGCTCTATTTTGGCGACGTTATCATTTTCGATACTGCAAGCCAGTTTAGTACTTCCTGGATCATTTCATCCCAATACTTCCACTGATGATCACCTGGGGATTCTTTGTAAGTCAGATCAAAGTTAAGCCTGCTGAGATGATTTTTCATCGTGATGTTTTGATCGTAAAGGAAATCCTCCGTACCGCACCAGATATATACCTTCGGTTTCGGTTGATTGGAATTTGATACTGTCTCTGCCAGAGCAAGCAGATCGTTATCACTGCCTTGCACATCATCTGCATCGCCGAAAATATTGAACCAGAAGCTGCCTTCTTCGGTATGCTGAAACTCACGGCAGATAGCCCGGACATCAAGTGCTCCGGAAAGGGAAGCAACGGCCGAAAACTTCTCGGGCTTGGCCAATCCCAGTTTCAGAGCCCCATAACCGCCCATTGATAATCCGGCGGCGAAGTTATCTTCTCTGGCTTGTGAGAGCTGAGGGAAAAAGCTGTGACAGATATCCGGCAGCTCTTTGGATATAAATGTCCAATAGTTATTGCCGTGGACCATGTCCGTATACCATCCCAAATGCGTCGTCGGCATGATGATGGCAAGGTCATATTCACTGACATAGCGTTCGATCGAGGTCTGCCTGAGCCACACGGAATGATCATCGCTCATACCGTGAAGAAGATAAAGTACCGGGATTTTTCTTTTGTCTGAGATTGGTTTCTGGGGTAGCAGTACGTTCATATTCATGCTCATGCCTAAAGTGTGGGAATAGAAACTGATTTCAAAAAGGGCCATGGGATATCTCCTTCAGATTGTATTATGCTTATTTTGAAATGGGCAGCCAGGCCAGAACTTCTTTGATCATCTGATCCCAATACTTCCACTGATGATCTCCGGAAGATACTTCATAGGTCAGATCGA
Source organism: Erysipelotrichaceae bacterium UBA2227 (assembly GCA_002348095.1). GTDB lineage: Bacteria > Bacillota_I > Bacilli_A > Erysipelotrichales > Erysipelotrichaceae > UBA2227. The sequence goes on from DDYT01000013.1 coordinate 1,123, forward strand.
AACTGAGATTGCTCAGATGATTTTTCATCGCTGTGTTATACTCATACAAGAAATCTTCGGTTCCGCACCACATGAATATTTTTGGCTTTGGCTGATCTGACCTTGCCAGTTTGGATGCGACTGCGAATAAATCATTATCACTTCCCGCAATCTGAGCGACATCACCGAAGATCTGCGTCCAGTAAGGTTCACTCTTGGTGTTTATGAAGGTCAGAGTGCGCGAATAAACATCCACAGAGCCCGAAAGGGAGGCAATCGCAGAGAATCGCCCAGGCTTCCGTAATCCCAGTTTCAGAGCTCCGTAACCGCCCATGGAAAGCCCGGCCGCAAAGGTGTCTTCTCTTCTTTTGGACAGCTGAGGAAAGAAACTGTGACAGATATCCGGCAGTTCTTCACTGATAAACGTCCAATATCTGTTTCCGGCGGCCATATCGGTATAAAATCCCAGATGTGTACTTGGCATGATGATGGCAAGGTTATAATCGTTTGCATATCGTTCGATCGAAGTGTATCTTATCCATGCCGTATGATCATCACCCCGACCGTGAAGCAGATACAATACGGGAATATCCGTTTGAGACGATTCTTTATCTTTTGTCTGGGGCAGAATGACATTCATCTGCATGCTCATGCCTAAGGCATGGGAGTAAAAGCTGATTTCAAATAGGGCCATAAATACCTCCGCATAGCTGAATTACCTTCATTGTATGTCTTTTGACTGTATGTTTCAATGTAAATCAGGGAGATAAGTTTTGTCGAAATGAAATTTTATTTAAAGAAATATCAGTTTGTGCAATGTCAAGACTTGAAATCAATCTTAGTTCTGATAAAATAAAACCCTATGAAAACAGGAGCATGCAATGTTTAAAAATGTAGAGAAAAAAAGCAGTGAAGTTATTTTGACGGCCGGTCAGCGACAGGTCATTGCGGTAAAGGAAATGATCGCGTATTATATGGGAAGCAGGGTGGTCTGTGAGGAATTCGTTGAGATCGAACGTGATTTTGCGCCATTGCTTGACCCAGCGTACCGTCATCAGCTGTATCAGTCTTTGATTGAAGATCAGCAGATGATGGAACAGCTGATCAGATATGCTTTCGGAGAGTGGCCGGTGTTTCGAAATTTCGGATTTATCACGGCACAGCGTACCGTATCGGTGCTTAAAAAAGCACTAAAATCAATTGAGGCTTTGAAAGATGCGCCGCTTGAAAGCAAAAAAGGTCTCAATGTCATTAAGTATTTGGTGGCCTATAAGTACTGTGTGGCGACTCTGATTAAAAATAAATGTAAGTATTGGAATCTCTCTGATGAACCGGATTATCAGATATATCTTGAATATCTTGATAAGTTCATTTTTGAGGATAGTAAAGCTATCGAAGCACGTTGGAGTCATGCGGGCTAGGAGGGTTATCGATGAGTCTGAAACGTTTCTTACCGCAGTTTGAAATCGATAAGTTCGAATACATTGAAAATGTGGTCAACTGGCTGGATTTTCGTCATGATCCCAAGGCGTTTCTATCGCCTGAAAACATGCCTGCGAAGAAAGCGCTGATCGAAGAGATCATCAAGGGATTTGTGCATAATGAGTTTCACAATGCGGTATTCGATGTATTGCCCTATTGTTTTTATGACGGAACGATACACGGTGATTTCGGTCACTTCCCATATCTGGAACCGATGGTCGAAATGATGGAAGAGGAAGAGGCGTACGTACAAAACGTTTTAGACGTGAATTCGGTAGAATATTATGAAGTCGTCACGTATGCCGATCAGCTGATGCTTTATTCGCGCTGTGCACGCTATGACATCATGGATCGCATCATCTACAGCCGAAATCATCCGCCGGTCAATTCGGGAATCGACTTACAGCTGGCCCACCATCTGCTTGTCTATAAGTATGAGATTGCCTGGGTACTTCATGAACTGATCAATCTTTTTGAAATTGAGGGCATGGACGGTTACCGTGATCATTTCCGTGAATTTATGTTAAGAAATCCGAATTTTAACCTGAAGAAGTAGTATGTTTGACGGGTTCTATAAACGAAAAGACGCGGAAGCGGTCGAACTTGAGGAAAAGCTGGATAAGGATCTGTTGGAACAGATGCTTTTCGCCTTGAAAGATGAGTCATTTTATACCGATCCGGACAGTCTGGCACTGTATTGCAAGGTCGATCTGACCGTCAGGGAGCCAAACAAACCCATATTGTATCTCGATCGGTGTTATGATGTGCTGCATCGCTTGCAGGATTGCGCTGAGGAAAGCCTGATGAATGAATACGATCCGTCAAAGCGGGCGAAGAAGTACATCAAAGCTTTGCGCAATCTTTCCTTATCCACGCAGGTCAGTCTGTTTTCGGTCGAAAGCAAGAAACACCGCATTCAGAGACTGGCCGGCGATATCGATACGGAGATCTTTGTTCTGCTGACGCGGTTTCGGATTTCGGCCTGTCAGTTACTGAAAGAAATATTTGAGAGCTATGATATCCGGGTGTATCCCAAACTGATCAAAGGAATATCCGCTATTTTAAGTACAGCTAAGTATTCTGTGTAAAATGAGATGAAAATCATCTCTTTTTTTATGATATGATTAATATAATCAATGTATCGGAGGTAACCATGGGACACATTACTTCACGCAGTCATTACGATAATCTTATTGCCCGGCTCAATCGCTTTCCCCAAGGCGCACCCCCCAGTGAGACGCTCTACAAACTGCTCAGCGTGCTTTTCAGCGAGCAGGAAGCACAGTTTGTTTCGCTGTTGCCCGTACAGGCATTTACGGTGCAAACCGCGTCTAAACGCTCCGGAAAGTCCGTTGCGGAGTGCGAAGAAATCCTGGATGGCCTGGCATCACGTGCCATATTGCTGGACTGGGAAAAGGAAGGGGAAAAATTCTACATCCTGCCGCCGCCGATGGCCGGTTGGATCGAGTTTTCGATGATGCGCATCCGTGAAGATATCGATCAGCACAGTCTGGGGCAGCTGTTATATCAGTATATGAATGTGGAGGAAGATTTTGTCCGCAATCTGTTTTTCGGTTCGGACACCAAAATCGTCCGGGCATTTGTCAATGAGGAATCCCTCAATGAAAATATCCTGGAAATCATGGATTATGAACGTGCATCTCATGTGATCGACAGTGCCGAACACATTGGTATCGGCGTATGTTACTGCCGTCATAAAATGGAGCATGTCGGCAAGGACTGTGATGCTCCAAAGGAAATATGCATGACCTTTGGCAATGTGGCGGACTCACTGATTCGGGCCGGCTATGCGCGAAGGGTAGAGAAAGAGGAATGCCGTGACTTGCTCGAAGTGGCATATTCGCACAATCTTGTACAGATCGGCGAAAACAATCAGCAGGGCGTTTCCTTTATATGTAACTGCTGCGGGTGCTGTTGCGAGGCACTTCTGGCGGCGAAGAAATTCGGTACGACCGCAACCATCGCGACGACCAACTTTTTGCCCGAGGTCGATCATGATCTGTGTACGCAGTGTTCGTTGTGCGTCTCATCCTGTCCGATGGATGCTTTGAGCTTTATTGACGGAAAGCTGACGTTGGATGTCGATATGTGTCTGGGTTGCGGTGTGTGTGTGCGCAACTGCAGTTTCGATGCGTTGAAACTGGTTCAGAAAGAAGCCCGGACGATCACGCCGGTCAGCAGTGCTCATCGCATCGTGATGATGGCCATTGATAAAGGCATGTTGGGTCAGCTGATGTATGACAATGCTTCCTTGGCCTCTCATCGGTTTTTGGCCTCAGTGGTCAATGTGATCCTCTCACTTCCCCCGGCCAAGCAGCTGTTGGCCAATAAGCAAATCCGCTCAAAATACGTGGCGAAACTGCTTGAAAAAAATCTCGATTAACCGGCTTATCTGCCGGTTTTATTATTATGTTCACAAATTTATTAAGAGCATATTGTATTGTGATAACGAATAAGATAAAATCAAATCATACAAGTGGGGGTTTATCACTTATGAACATAATGAAGCGGGTTTTCGTGCTATCAATGATTATCATATCATTGATTTTTTCGTCTTTGCCATCAAACATCACGGTTGAAGCCAAAGGCGGGTTCAGTAAAATTTCTGACAACATTCATCCGAAACTGGGACCTTCGCTCAACGGAGCTTTCAACAATAAATCCGCAGCGATCAAGGGGATCGAGCCAGTCAAAAAGAATACCGAGAAACTTCACGTTTACATTGAATTTGACCATCCTTCGATAAAAGAAGCAGTGTCAAACCAAGGTGAAATCAAAAATATCAGCGATGAATATCAGCTGATCGAAGCGGTCCTGCCTGCCGGGGCCATTGCGGGATTATTGAACAATCCGCACGTTCTGTCTGTCAAAGAAGTCATGAAACCCATGGTTCAAAGAGGATACACGATGACCGAAGGTTTCTATGATGTGGGCGGACAGGGCATTTCCACCTATCTGAAACTCAATGGCAAAGCCGGTGACGGCATGAAAATCGGTGTCATTTCCGATGGTGTCGACGGACTGGCTACGGCCATCAGCTACGGGGAAATTCCGCAAAATGTCACCATTCTCAATAATCGCGTCGGCGGTGCCGAAGGTACCGCGATGCTTGAAATCGTGCATGACCTTGCGCCTAATGCCCAGCTGTACTTTCATGACTGCGGCAACAGCTCTTTGGACTTCATTGAAGCCATCAATGCCTTGGCGGCTGCCGGTGTGGATATCATCATTGACGATATCGTATACTTGGATGAGCCGTTCTTCGAAGACAGCATCATCGCCAAGCACATCAACCAGCTCGTCACTTCGACCGGGCTGCTCTATGTATCCGCCGCCGGAAATCACGCCCTGGGACATGTTCAGTCTCTCTACCGGCCGACATTGCGCGGCTCGGTGTATGAGCATGACTTCACAACAACGCTTAGCGGTGTTCAGCGCATGGAAATCACGATCGAACCCAATGCATCCGTGATCGTCATGCTTCAGTGGAATGAACCATTTAAAAACTCTTCGAAAGATATCGAACTGGCCGTATGCTCTGACAACAGCACCCAGTATTGTTTTGTTTCCGAGAACTATCAGCAGGGATCGGGTTATGATCCGCTCGAATATCTGGAACTCGTCAATACAACAGGGGCACCTCTTAAGCAGTACGTAACCGTGTACAGCACGACCCCCTATAGCAATGTGACATTTGAAATTTACCTCTTTGGCAATGCCAGTGTTTCAAAATACGGAACACGGACGGACTCCACTTTTGGGCACTCGACTGCGGCCAACGTAATTTCTGTGGCAGCGGTAAACAGCGAGATGATGTCAATCGTCAGTCCGTATTCTTCGCAGGGACCCTTTACCATGGTCAACGGAACCACCCGCAACAAGCCGGATTTTACCGGCGTGGACTGTGTGAGTGTGTCCGGTGCCGGTGGGTTCGGCCGTGAATTTTGCGGTACCAGCGCTGCTTCTCCGCACATCGGAGCAATTGCGGCACTAATGTGGTCCAATAACCGAACGCTGACCCGTGCTCAGCTGATCGATGCCATGAAAGCAAAAGCAGTCGATATTTATACGACCGGATTTGATTATCAGTCCGGACACGGCCTGATTCATCTCGGTGTTTACAGCAATGAGATAACGATTCCCAAAAATGAATTCTTTGACTATACTTTTGTTTTTGATAAGCCGGGGAATTTTACGGCTGACAGCACCTCGATTCTTTCAGTAACATCAACTTTGCAACAGAGTATCAATATTAACGGAGTGACATACTATCAGTATTCCGTCCGTTTAAAAGGTCTGATTGACGGATCGACGATTTTGCGGTTTACCGCTACCGATTCGACCGTGTTAATGCGGCAGAAAATCGCCGTCTCTCTGCGAATGCTTGACTTCTTCTTTGATGATGATCGGACGATTTATATACAAAACGGGAAATCAGCGAAACTGACCGTCTTGCCCTATCCCAGCAATGCCAATAACGCAAGTTTTACATACTCTACTTCCAATTCAGCCGTAGCAACGGTAGATTCTTCCGGAAATATCACCGCAAAAACCACTGGTTCCGTACAGATCACGGTCCGCCACAACGCAACCAACATGTTCCTTACCCAAACGGTCAAAACCGGTATCATGACGACCGGACTGGCCATTTCACCTTCGAAAGGATCGGTGTATATCGGGGAGTCGATGCAGTTGAGTGCGGTTTTCACCCCGTCCAACGCAACCTATAAGACGGTTACCTGGAGCACCAATAACGATTGTGCTTCAATCGATGCCAACGGCAGACTGACCGGTCTGCGGGGTTGCAGCGTATTGGTGAACGCACAATCGGCGGATGGCGCCATTGGAAGTGCGACGATTACGGTCATCGAACCGCTTGTATCAATTTCTTTCACACAAGAGAAGTATTCGTTTTATTATGCCGGCAAGACGTTCACGCGTGATCTTCTGCTCAACAGACAGCCAAGTACGTCCAACGAGCCGAATCTGATATGGCAGTCATCCAATCCGGATGTCATTGAGACAGACAACACCGGAAAACTTACGATCAAGGGCGCAGGTGATGCGATCATCACGGTCAGCGGTCCCAATCAGGTATCTGCTCAGACGGAAGTCAGTGTGCAGTTACAGCCATACACGATTCCGGTGACAGTCGAGCGTAACGGAAAAGTTACTCCGGCTGCCTATTCGATCAAAGCACTGTACGGGGATCAGCTCACAATCGATCAGCTGAAAGAACTGTACCATCAGGCGATGGTACTGCCGGCCGGTGCAGAAGTGTTCTTTTACCGCAAGCTTTCGACGGATCTGTTTGGAATTACCGACACACTGACCATAGATAAAGATATGTACCTTCAGGCGATTGAAATGCCGATATTGGCAACTTCGCTCCGCATCACCCAGGTTTCAGCAGAGAACAATATTCTGAGCGTCAGCGGTGCATTTACTCCGGATCGTCCCTTTGACATCCGCTATCGTTATCGTGTGTCAGATCCGACGGTTTTGCGTGTGATCACGGCTGAAGGCAATGCCGACTGTTCACAGCCGCTGGAGTTTGGCTGTGCTTCGGGCAGTTTTGAAATCTTATCTGCCGGATTTGTCACGCTGATACTGGAAACGTATGACGGGAAAATTTCCGATACGATCCGACTGAAAATCAGCCGTGAATCCGATCAGTATGTCATTGATCAGACGCTGGTGCAGTCGCTGACCGTTACCCCGATGAATTCAACGACCTTAAAGCTGAACTGGTCCGCAGTCAATATGGCTGCCGGCTATGAAGTGTTCCGCGGATTATCGACAGACGGAGCATATGAAAAAATTGCGGATGTTTCAGCAGCGGAAGCACTTCAGGTGTCGGATGGTTTACGAATGCTGAATCAGCCGAACTACTATAAAGTCCGACCGTATTTTATGGTCGACGATCAGAAAGTTTTCGGTGATTTCAGTGAAGTCATGATGGGAAAAACCCGTCCGGACACCCTGAACAATGTCACAGTTAAGTCATTGGATTTTAATATGGCGGGTCTGAAAATTCCTTTCGACTCAAAAATTTCGACAGTCATTTGGTCATACAGTACCCTTCCGAATGGACCCTTCATCTCTCTTGCAGAAAGCCCGAACCTGGAGCAGACGGTCACCCGGTTAGCTCCGACGACGTATTATTTTAAGGTGCGTTATTCCGTGGATACGGCTTTTGGCCGGGTGTTCAGTGAAGATACTGCGCTGATTGAGGTCAGTCTGGTTCCGTCAACTCCTGAGTTTACTGTAACGCCGCTTAGTGTTTCTGATATTGATATCATCATAAAAAAAGAATATACGGCTAATTACTTCTATCAGTTTTTCTCAGTGATTGACGGTGTTGAAACCCTGATTCATGAAAGTACGTTCTTTCGATACACATTTACCGGGGCCAGACCCGGAAAGGAATATGCATTCAAAGTCCGCGAGGCCGTAGAGTTCGATGGGAAATTGGTATTTTCAGCGTTCACACCGTTAACCACGGTCAAAGTTGCGCCGGAGCCGGTGAAGAACATCGTGCCACTGGCAGTCGGAATCAATTCGATCTCGTTGAGTTGGGATGCGTCCCCGTATGCGGACGGTTATGAGGTAAGTCAGTCATTCTCTTCTTCAAGCGGTTTTACGGTCGTGGCTGACATAACGCAGACCAGTTACAAAGCCACGTCTTTGAAGTTCAATACATCCTATTACTTCCGCGTGCGTCCCTACGTCATCGTCAATCAGGTGAAGGTGTATGGTGCTTACGGAAGCAGTTCCGCGACCAACGGTTACACACAAGTTCCTTATGTGGAAAATCTGACGGTCAAGGACATCGCATACAATGCCAATCGGATCGAGTGGTCGCCGGTCGAAGCGGCATCCGGATATGAGATTTATTATTCCAAAGGGACCAGTACGTCGTATGTTCTGCTTCGCTCGCAGACGACCGTCGGATATACCCATTCATCGCTGATCACCAATACCAAGTACAATTACAAAATCCGGGCGTATTATCTGGTCGGAACTACCAAAGTATACGGTTCATTTGGCCTGAGTTCATCAGCAACGCCGTTGACTGCTGCACCGAATGCGACCGTCACCTCGACCGGTTACAATTCCTTACGGGTCAGCTGGCCGGCCGTTGCCGGGGCCAGCGGTTATGAAGTCAGTTATTCGCTCAGTGAAAACGGTACCTATACAAAGCTGCCGCTGACCACATCGCTCAGTGTCAATATATCCAATACACCCACCGATCGGACGGTTTATGTCAAAGTCCGAGCTTATCGGACGGTCAACTATGTCAAAATTTACGGACATTCCGTTTCCGTGACTGGCAAATCGGTGTGCAGTGCACCGAAACTCACCTTGGTTTCGGGCGGTTATGATTCAATCAGGACTTCATGGACAAGTGTTGCCGGTGCTAACGGATATCAGCTGTATGTGCTGGTCGGATCAACCTATAAACTATTAACGGATACGACTGCACTAAGCTATACCGATACGGGGAAAATCACAGGTCAGGAAGTAACATATAAAGCTGTTGCGTACCGGTTGGTCGATGGCGTTAAGGTTCTGGGTGATCCGGCGGTTTCCGTTGCGAAAGCCTTGCCTGCCGCAGCGACGGACGGAAAAGTCAGTGCAAGCAATGTCTTTGCTTTGACGCTGACATGCTCAGCTGTCTCTGGAGCGACGGGCTATGAAATCAGTCAGTCAACCTCCTCAGCCGGAACCTATTCAGTTGTCGGTGATGTCAGCGCGACGACTTTTACAAAATCATCGTTGGCCTTTAATACGTTGTATTATTACAAAATCCGTGCCTATCGGACGGTGGGTTCAGTGAAGCACTACGGACCGTACAGCAGCGTTTTCAGCGGAAGGACTGCTTTGTTGCCGGTCAGTGGAATCAGTTCTCAATATACCAATTACAATACCAACAGTGTTACCTGGTTGCCGGTTGAAGGGGCAGCCGGTTATGCAATCTATTATTCGACCGGTACAAGTACGTCGTTCTCTTTGATCAAGTATCAGACAGCTACGACCCTGATCCATACCGGATTAACGACCAATACCAAAGTAAACTACAAAGTCCGTGCCTATCGGATGGTCGGTACGACCCGTGTCTTCGGTCCGTATTCAACCGTTACATCATCAACGCCCTTGCCGTTGGCTCCGGTGATTACCGTGACTTCAGCCGGCTACAATTCATTGAGTGTCCGTTGGCCGGCCGTCGCCGGTGCCACGGGGTATGAAGTGAGTTATTCGCTCAGTGCCACCGGACCTTTCACCAATCTGCCTTTGGTCAAAACGACCGGTGCGACGGTTACGAATGTACCGACGAATGTTTTGGTCTATGTGCGGGTCCGTACGTATCGATATGTGAATTATGCCAATCGTTTCGGAAAATATTCCGAAATCGTCTCAGCCGTGGCTGTTCCCAGTGCGCCGACCGTTACATTAAGCTCGCCGGGGTATGATTCTCTTAAAGTAGGTTGGGCTGCCGTACCCGGTGCATCCGGATATGAAGTGTATGTATTGGATGGAGAGTATCGTCTTTTACAGGATACTGCACAGCTGAGCATCGTGCATTCAGGTCTGATTACCGGTGCGGAAACGACGTTTAAAGTTCGTGCGTACCGCGTTGTGAACAATTTGAAAGTTTTCGGTCCTGAAACGGTCGCGAAAGGGAAGGCCGTACCGGCCATCGCTTCAGGATTTAAGGTTTCTTGGGTCGATATTACTTCTCTGTCGCTGATATGGAACGCGGTAGAAGGCGCCAGCGGATATGAAATATCGCAGGCAACGTCATCTGCCGGTACTTATTCCGTCGTCGGTGATGTGAGTCTGACAGAGTTTAAAAAGACCGGTTTGACATTTAATCGGGTATATTATTACAAAATCCGTTCATACACACTGGTTGACGGTGTAAAAGTTTTCGGTTCTCACAGTGCTGTAATCAGTGGTAAAACGGTTCCAAGTCCGGTTGTTCTGACGGTCACGCCAGAGCCTGCCAGAACAAATGCATTATCCTGGGAGCCGGTCAACGGGGCTAACGGTTATCAGATTTATTATTCGACCGGCACCAGTACCAGTTATACCTTGTTGGCAACAGTAACGACGACTTCATACAGTCACAAAGCGTTGGTTGCCGGCCGCAGATACAATTATCGCGTTCGGGCATATCGAATGTCCGGCACGACCCGAATTTACGGAGATTACTCTGTGCTGATCTCTGGGATTGCAATCAACTGATTAAAGAAAGCGATTGGGTTACCAATCGCTTTTACTTAAGGGGATATGTATCTCACCTACAGAATCATCAAGCGTGTAGTGGTCTTGTTGAAACAATCCGATACAGGCATCCACGACTTCGGGATGGTATTTTGAAATCCGATACATTGAGATCTCTTCCAATGCTTTATCTACGCCTAGTGCCGGTCGGTAGGGGCGGTGAGTCATCATGGTTTCAACGACATCCGCAACAATAAGAATGTGAGATTCCATCAGGATTTCACTGCCTTTGAGCCGGTTGGGATATCCGGAACCATCCATGCGCTCATGATGCTGACCGACCGCAATAGCGAAGTTCTTAGGAAGAATGACATGTTTTAACATATCGAAACCGCTTTGGGCGTGCATCTGAATGAGTTTATATTCGACATCATTGATTTTTCCGGGCTTTGTCAGAATTTCACTTGGGACCACGATTTTTCCGATATCATGGATATATCCGATGGCGCGCACCATATTGTAATACTCTTTGGTATGATTCATGCGTTTACTGATGGATGCGGCCAGGTTACCGACCCGGCGCTGATGACCTGAAGTATAGGGGTCGCGGTATTCCGTTACATCGGAGAGCAGATGAATGATGCTTGCCATCGAGCGTTTCAGCGTTTCGGTACTGGCAGCTACCGTGTTTTCAAGCAAATCCCGATACTGTACCTGCTGCAATTCGATTTGCTCTTTTTGCTTGGCAGCTGTGATTGCTTCGGCATTGATGCGGATCTGCTCTAAAAACGCATCTTTAAGAATAGGTTTATTTAAATATCCGTTGGCTCCCAAAGTTACGGCGCGCGCAGCCGTTTCTACCGTGGCCTCTCCGGTCATGATCAATATACGGCACAGTGAGTCTACACTGCGGATATATTCCATCAGTTCGATGCCGGTCATCCGGGGCATGATAATGTCAGAAACGACAATATCATAAGATTTTTCAGTAAACATTTTTTTACCGATGACCGCATTTTCAGCAATATCGACCGCATATCCGACTTTCATTAAGAAGCGGCTCAGTGTATTGCGTATGCTCTCCTCATCGTCTACGATCAGAATTCGAATCATGGGTTATCTCCTTTCGGGAAGCAGTTCCCAGCCGTTGTCAACCGGCAAAGCTACGGTGAATTCGGTATATTCATTGATTTTGGAATCCACCATGATTTTGCCGCGGTGGTTCTCGATGATTCCGAAACTGATGGCTAAACCAAGTCCGGTTCCCAGATGTTTCGGCTTGGTTGAAAAGAACGGTTCAAACAAGCGGTGCTTGACATCGTCCGTGATTCCGGGACCATAGTCTTTAACGCAAAGATGAATCCAGGGGTATCCGTCATAGAGAACGGATTTTGCATTGACCTCGATCACTTTGGACTCGTGAAATCCCGGATATTTCTCGTTGAGTGCATCCCGGGAGTTGGTCATTAAGTTCATCAGTACCTGCTGGATCTGCTGGCTTCGACATTTAATGTCAGGAAGATTTTCTTCAAGGCTCAACCGCAGTTCAATCTGATCATTTTTGAAGATGACTTTTATAAGCATCAGTGTATTATCGATAATGTCATAAATACTGCTGAAACTGTATGCAGATTTTTCGTGGCGTGAAAATTGCAAAAGACTCTTTACGATATCGGAGACGCGCTGTGATTCTTTCAGTATTTGAGATACGTAGTCCTCAATAAAACTGTCCGGCTCAGTTTCATCTAGGATCAGTTGCGCATAGTTCATGACGCCGTTGATCGGATTGTTTATTTCATGGGCGATCCCGCCAGCCAAAACCCCAATCGACTCCAAGCGCTGTTTCTGCTGAATTTGCATTTCCCATTCCAACTTGCGCTTTTCCATCTCGATTTCTTCGGTCAGATCCCGGGCGAATATCAGATCGCTTTCAATTCCGTCATAGTTGATATGTACGGCTCCGACCTGCGCAAAAATACTGCTGCCGTCGAGTCGGATAAACTCCTGCCGGGCAATGGATATCTCGTTTTTCTTCGCATGTTTTTTCAAAACATACATTAATATTCCATCTTTGTCATTTTCTGATACAAACCGCTTAAAATGACTTCCGATCAGATTATCGTCGCTGGAAGCACCAAAAAACTGCTGAGCTGCCCGGTTTAAAAATATGATCTTTCCTGACTGATGGATGAACACCGGAATCGGCATGTTCTTTACGACGGACCGGAAGTTGCTTTCAGAGCTTAGCAGCGCACTGAGAGTTTCAAGCCGGCTGGTGATGTCGTGAGTGATGATCAGCGTTCCAGCCTGTCCGTTATAATTGATACCGACTGCCACGGACTCTACGGTGACCGGTTTATTATTCATGGTCAGGTAGATGACTTGCGAACTGGTTATGGATTTTCTGTTTTGAGTCGTTTCGCTGATGATATGATTGATTTCGTCATGATAATCCGGATGCACGCGATCAAGCACACGCATGCCAATGATCGCATTTTCTTCAGACAGACTGAAAAGCCGTCTGGCCGCCGGATTGAGATACACAAATCGCCGTCCGACCTGTATAAAAATGGCATCGAGGGAGTTTTCGACCACTTTATGAAACAGTTCCAAATGATTCATTATTTCCTGCTCAGAAACCAGGGATGATGTTTCCGTGATAATGAAAGCCTGTCGGCCTTTCCCATCGATCGACACCGGATAACTGAGAATATCGACATCTACGAGTTTACCCATGGCCTGCCGATGTTTTCCGGTTGACCGAATTCTCGATGCGGTTTCCATGGATGGGAATCTGTGCACGTTTAACGATTCATCCGCTAAAACATCGGATAGTTTCATCGAAAGCAACTCAGGTTTTGACCATCCGTACAAAGACTCTGCGGCCGGGTTGGCATCTACGATCCGACCGTCATTTGAATCACAGATCAGAATTGCTGTATAGGGATTATAAAAAAGTTCATTGCTTCGCTGCTTCGCTGTTGTTTCAAAAACGCTTGTTTTGTCAAGTTTGCTCTCAAAGTAAAACAGGGCACTGATTATGAGCATCATGATCGGAAATATCAGCATGATCGGTATGGCCAACATCTGAAAAGTCAGTTGGGCATACGGTTGAGGATATACATATAATCCGGCAAGTATCATACCGTGAATCAGCACACCGTAAAAACAGATATTCAGCCAGCGGGGCAGTATCTTTGTTTTTAGGATATATGTCCGCCACAGGATTCCCGATAACATACAGAAAACGGTCAGAATCAAAGACTGAATCATAAAGGGGCCACTCTGATAGGCAGAATAAACCATCATGATCGCACAACTTATCAGATAAGAAGGAAGCGGTACAAAAAGGGCTGACGTTAAAATCAGTATTGAACGTGTATCTATGGAGAGCCCATCTGAAACGGTATATGGGAATGACATAACGATCATTCCGATCGTACCCAATATCATTCCTTTGATGATATATCTGAAAATCGGTTGTTTTAAATTGATGAAATAATTGAGCTGATACAAAAAAACCAAAGCGATCAGTAGCTCTGTGTTTTTCAGTACATGAATCATCACATCGATTTGCATAGGCCCCCCGTACACAACCTCGTTTGAAGTTTCTAAAATTTTATGATGAGTAAATGAAAGCAAACATGAACTGTATATATTATATAGCATGCAAGTTTCATTTACTATATTTCTTTGTTAGGAAATTAATATAATCAGGCAAATAATTTCAGTAGAATATGTTACAATGAGTTTGAAAAAACATCAGTGCTTGATTGTTTTTGGGAGGTATGTTATGTCAATAAATTCCATTCTGTCATTAACTCATGAGCTGCTTGATACGATTAGCGAAGCAACCCCGTTTTGTGTCGTCGTTTTCAATCAAAGAGGGGTTCTTTTTTCAAAAAATGATTGTAAAGAGTGTTTGGAAATGATCGATTCGATCATTCAGAATGATTTTGAAGCATTCAGCCGACGAATTACAACGCAATTTTCGGTAAATGAGTATACGCTGGCGAAAGAATCTGAGGTCAAGTGGTATCAGATTCATCATAGGGCAGTTGCTTTTATGGGAAGCAAATGTATCCTGGCTTTTTTATCAGATATCACTGATAAGAAAAATTCCGAAGCTGAGCTTAACCATATGCTCAAAATGCGGTCACTGATGCTCGATGTTTCTCGTGAGGTTGCCAATAATGATGAGATTGATGTTTTTTACAGTTTGATTCTGAAAAATGCATTGGCATCTATTGAGAAATCAAATCTCGGTTCGATATTTGTTCGTAACGGCAATCATTTTCAATGTGTATCCTATATCGGATTTCATGAAAGCATCATGGATTTTCAGCTTCCGGTCTCTCATTCCTTTCTGTATCGGGCAAGTGACGGAGCCATGGATCAGATCGCATATCTTTGCGACATCCAGCCTTCTGATTTAAATTATCCCATTAAGCTGGCTACCGGTGATCATGTGTATATTAAATCGAGCTTGACTGCACCGATAAGAATTCACGGTGAGGTTTACGGAATGGTGAACATCGACTCTCTTGAGGCCAATGCGTTTGATGATGGTGATCTGAAATCCATGCAGTTTTTAAGGGATAATATTGAAATAGCCATCAAGAACCATATGCTTTTTCAGGAAAAGAGCAATATGGCCAAATTTGACCGTCTGACCGGACTTTACAATCGTCATTTCTTTGATGAGCAGTATGAGTTCATCAAAGAGAAAGCGCATCGTTATAATGAAACATTCAATTTAGTCATGTTTGATGTCGATGAACTTAAGAAAATCAACGATCTTTACGGACATTTCGTCGGAGACCAGGTCATCCGGAAAATCGCCTTGGAAATGCAGACGAGCAGTCGTAAGTCGGATGTGATCGCACGTTTTGGCGGAGATGAAATCATTGCAATTCTGTTTGCGTCCAATTCACAGGAGCTGGAGAAAAAGTTTACCCGGCTTCAGAACAAACTTATGGATAATCCCATTGAATTTTTCGATGAGCGTGTCCATTGCTCGTTCAGTTTTGGAATTGCTTCTTTTCCAAACGAAGGACAGGAGTTCAGTGAACTGCTGAAACTGGCGGATGCACGTATGTATTTGAACAAAGCTAAGCGCCACATTGAATAATAAATCTACATCTTCAAGCAAAGCTTACTTATATTGACAATAATTAGCAATAAAGAGTAAACTTAAGTTAATCAATTGAGGAATTCTATGTCAAATAGTAATGTTTTTTATAAAGTTAATCGATTTTTTAGGCAATTTTAACCGTGCCTTTTTTTTATAATCGGAAAGGAGTGCTTATGTTCAGAAAAATATCAAGAATAATTCTGGTTACAGCAGTTATATTCACCACTCTGATATCATTCTCCACCGGAGATATTTTCGCGCAGGGACCGGCGGTAACAGGGGTTGAGGATGGGCAATATTATAATGAACCGGTAACAATCACTTTTGATGATGCCGAGAGTACTGTTACAGCCACACTGAATGAAACACCGATTTTTTCCGGCCACACGGTTACGGAGGATGGTTCTTATGAACTCATCGTTACCGACGGTATTGAGTCAACAGTCATTAACTTTTGGATCGATACGATTGCTCCTCAAGTCACCGGCGTAACCGACGGATCTTATTACAACACCGATCGGGTGATTTCATTCAATGAAGGAAGCGCCACACTTAACGCATTGCCGTTTACCTCCGGAACCACGATAACGGCAGAAGGGTTCTACACGTTGATCGTCACCGATCTGGCAAACAACACGACGACAGTCACCTTTACGATAGACAAAACAGCTCCTCAAGTCACCGGCGTAACCGACGGATCTTATTACAATACCGATCGGACCATCACCTTTAACGAGGGCAGTGCGACCTTAAACGGATCCCCGTTTACCTCGGGGACTACGATAACGGCAGAAGGGTTCTACACGTTGATCGTCACCGATCTGGCAAACAACACGACGACTGTCACTTTTA
>DDYT01000013.1:17848-18881 GCA_002348095.1 Erysipelotrichaceae bacterium UBA2227
CGGATCTTATTACAATACCGATCGGACCATCACCTTTAACGAGGGCAGTGCGACCCTGAACGGATCCCCGTTTACTTCGGGGACTACGGTAACGGAAGAAGGGTTCTACACGTTGATCGTCACCGATCTGGCGAACAACACGACGACTGTCACTTTTANNCGGATCTTATTACAATACCGATCGGGTGATTTCATTCAATGAAGGAAGCGCCACACTTAACGCATTGCCGTTTACCTCCGGAACCACGGTAACGGCAAAAGGGTTCTACACGTTGATCGTCACCGACATGGCTGACAACACCACGACCGTCACCTTTACAATCGACAAAACAGCTCCAGAGGTAACAGGTGTTACGGACGGATCTTATTACAATACCGATCGGACGATTACCTTTAACGAGGGCAGTGCGACCTTAAACGGATCCCCATTTACTTCGGGAACCACGGTCACTGCGGAAGGGTTCTACACGTTGATCGTTACCGATCTGGCAAACAACACAACGACAGTCACTTTTACGATCGACAAAACAGCTCCGGAGGTAACAGGTGTTACAGATGGTTCATATTACAATATTACCGTTTCAGCGACATTCTCAGACGCATCAGCAACATTGAATGGAGTTGAGTATCTTTCAGGAACTCCAATAGCAAATGAAGGAACCTATCAACTTATTGTTTCTAATTTGGCAGGGAATATTACAACAATTAACTTTGTCATTGATAAAACTGCGCCAGTCGTGACCGGTGTCACCAACAATACCTATTACAATACCAATCGGACGATCACGTTCAATGAGGGAAATGCGACCTTAAACGGATCCCCGTTTACTTCGGGAACCACCGTTTCGGCAGAAGGAAGTTACATTTTAGTTGTTACTGATCAAGCAGGCAATGTCACGACCATCAATTTCGTAATCGATAAGACGGCACCAGTCGTGACCGGTGTTACCAACAACACCCATTACAATACCAATCGGACGATCACGTTCAATGAAGGAAATGCGACCCTGAACGGATCCCCGTTTACTTCGGG
>DDYT01000060.1 GCA_002348095.1 Erysipelotrichaceae bacterium UBA2227
GTTCCGGCGACTTTAAAGTCCATATCCCCGAAGTGATCTTCCATGCCTTGAATGTCCGTCAATACTGTATAGTAATCACCGTAGGTGACCAAGCCCATCGCAATGCCGGCAACCGGTGCTTTGATCGGTACTCCGGCAGCCATCAAAGCCATCGTCCCGGCACAAATCGAAGCTTGGGATGAGGACCCGTTGGACTCTAAGGTTTCGGCAACCAGCCGAATCGCATACGGAAACTCTTCCTCACTTGGCAGAACCTGTGCCAACGCCCGTTCGCCCAAGGCACCGTGACCGATTTCACGACGTCCCGGGGAACCCATTCTGCCGGTTTCTCCGACCGAATAGGGCGGAAAGTTGTAATGATGCATAAATCGTTTTGATTCGATGTCCGTCATGTCATCGATGATTTGGGTATCGCCCATCGCACCTAAAGTACACACCGACAAAACCTGTGTTTCACCGCGCGTAAACAAAGCACTGCCATGCACCCGGGCAAGTAAATCGATTTGTGAATCCAGCGGACGCAACTGATCGATCCCACGTCCGTCCGGACGGACTTTTTCCACGGAGATCAGCCGGCGTACTTCATCCGCCACGATATCATGACAAATCTGTTTGACTTGTTTGATCGTTTTCTCTTTGACTTTATCACTGGGATACTCAAGTCCTTCATAGTATGTGACCATTTCGGCTTCGATATCATCGATCGCACCGTAACGGACCAGTTTCTCTTTGATACGGACTGCATCTTCCAGACGGCTCTGACATAAACCGCGTAATTGTTTGCTTAACTCCGGATCGACCGCATATAACGTGATTTCACGTTTCGGTTTACCGACTTTCGCGATGATTTCTTCCTGAAATTCACACAGTTTCTTAATAAACTCATGTCCAAACAGCATCGCTTCCAACATATCTTCTTCACTGACTTCTTTTGCGCCGGCTTCAACCATATTGATGGCCTTCTTGGTTCCGGCCACGGTCAGATTGATGTCCGATACTTCCAGTTCGGCTACGGTCGGATTGATGATCAGTTCACCGTTGACACGACCGACGATTACACCGGCTACCGGACCGTTAAACGGAATGTCCGATACACAGATCGCCAAGGATGCCCCAAACAAAGCCGCCATATCTGCCGAGCAGTCATTGTCTGCCGATAACACGGTATTGACGACTTGCACTTCATTACGGAATCCTTCCGCAAACAACGGGCGGATCGGACGGTCGATCAGACGCGCGGTCAGTGTTGCGTGTTCGCTCGGTCTGCCTTCACGGCGCAAAAAGCCACCTGGGATTTTTCCTACCGAATACAGCTTCTCTTCAAATGTGACCGTCAGCGGAAAGAAATCCAAATCTTTGGCATTCTTGCTTGCGGTCGCTGCGGACAATACTGCAGTTTCTTCATAACGAATCAATACTGATCCGCCGGCTTGCTTGGCTAACTCACCGGTTTCCACCACCAGACCCCGTCCTGCGAAGTCTAAACGAAATACTTCTTTTGCCATATTTTCACCTCTTTTAACTAATTGATTGTATCATAAAAAAGGGTGTGTTGACACCCAAATTTTTATTTACCCGTGTTTATAAACTTCTTTTCCACAAATGGCGAGAAAAACAGGCGCAACAGGCTTCCGTATCGAAGTTTGAATGTCAGAACGTCCCCTACTTTCAAGGGACTGTCCGGTGTCAGTTCGCATAGCAAGTGATCACTGCTGGCACCGATGATCGTAACCTTCGGATCGGTACAAATCATATTGAGATCCGTATCCAAAAGACCGATGGCACTGATAGCCACCCGGCGCATCCCTTTGTCTTCAAAATTCGTTTTCCGTCCGAATGCATCAAAACCTGTTTCACCGATAGGCATCGAGGGCTTATTCTTGATTTCAATGATTTGGGTATGCAGCAAAACGACATCGTCGAATGTGTTTTCCAATCGGTTCTGATAGGCCGTTTCGACACCTAAGAAAAATGACTCCCCCAGTCGCAACTGATTGACTGGCAGCGTAAGTCCTCGCTGCAACAAATGAAGCGAGGAAGAGTTACCGCCGGAAACGATCGTACATTCCGGTACGATTTGCCTGACCCGCACCTGCATATCCTGAAGCTTCTGTAAAATTGACAACGTAGGGATCAAACCGCCGAAGCAGCTGAAGTTTGCACCGATGCCGATCAGACGGATATGTCTGAAGTGTTTGATCATTTCCGCAAGTAAATACAGTTGCTCGATGTTATGAATGCCTTCACGCAAATCACCCATATCGACCATCAGTATGATGTCATGAACTTTTCCATGAGCTTTCGCCGCAATTTCCAATGCGATGATCGTATCCCATTCACTGTTGAGGGATACGTCACATCCCAGTACGATAGCTTCCGCTTCCGATTTCATCGGTAAACGAAGCATCATCTTGCGCACGGGCAGCGGATTGCGGGCGAGATTTTCGATACGGGAATCACCGATCGTCTTAATTCCTTCTTCATAAAAAATCCGGTTAAGGATCGGATGTCCTCCCGAGACTTTGTTTACTCCGACGACTTCGATGCCCTGCTTATGACACATTGCTGAAATCGTCCGGATATTATGCCTGAATTTTTCACAATCAATCGTTAATGCCGGGTATTTCATAACAGCTCCCTCGCTATCAGATCGGTGATCAACCGATCGGTTTCTTCCGGATATTCTGTCGAAAGCACGCCGATTGCCGACAGAAGATACATCTTGTCCAAACGTATCCGGACATCTTCTTTCGGTAGCAAAAAGGTCGGGTCCATGGACTTAAGTATTTTGCGAATCATCTCCACGGGTTCATGGTGGTAAATGAGTGCCCCTCCGGTCAAAAGAATCGATTTGACATCACTGCAGTCTTTTCCGCTAGCCATGGTCTTTCGACCGCTCTGAAGATACAAATAGTGGATTTTTCCCACATGCCGCATCAATGCGGTTTGTGCAGCCGTCTGCGTCAGATAACCGAGGAGTTCCTTATGGCACTGATCGTTATTGATCGGCTGAATTTCACCGAGCAGCAAACGCCAGTCATCGAGTGGCGGTTCCTTCATCAGATTCGCTACGGTATCCCGGTTTTTGTACACACCTAAATCCCCTTCCACGGTTCGTTTTGCAAAGGGTTCTGCGGAAGTCAGAACATTGCGGTATCGCTCACTGTCTTCACTGACAGAATGAACATCACTGGTAGCACCACCGACATCGATGACCATACACGGACCCATCAGCTGATAAAAGCGCTGAGCCGCCAAGTTCACCGCGGCCGGGACCGGCAGTATGGTTCCGGTAACAAGCTTTCTGATCGAACTCATCCCCGGAGCTTCGGTAATATGTTTTTCAAACACTTTTTGAATCAGCCCTCTCAAAGGCTCGACGACCAGCTGATCGATGTTAGGATAAACATTTTCGCATATAAGACACTCAACGCCGGCCGACTCAAAAATTTCCGCGATTTGTTTCTGAATCTCTTTGTTTCCGGCATAAATCACCGGAATTTTGACGGAAAGCTTTGCCAACTGACGGGCATTGGCTAAAATCGTGTTTTTTTCGCCATAGTCGACACCGCCGGCCAATAAGATGATATTGGGAGATATCTGCTCGATTTCAAGCAGATCATCGTCACTTAACAGACCTGCGGTAATGTAGCGGATATTTGCTCCGGCACCCAGTGCGGCTTCCTTGGCGGCTTTGACAGTCATATCCCAAACCAAACCGTGCACGGTCATTTTCAAACCGCCGGCAGCACTGGACGATGCTAAAAACCGCTGAATGTTCAAAGATCCCGCATTCAGATTTGCTTTCAGATGTTCGATTGCCTTTTCAAGACCGATTAAAACATCGCCCTGTTCGACCGTGGTCTCACTGATTCCTTTATCAAGAAAGATCAAAGATCCAAAAGATCGCTCGAAAGCAAAAACCTGGGTCGTCGTTGAGCCGATCTCAGCGACTAATACATCGATATTCATCCTCTTGCCTCATTTCGCCGTAAAACTAAAAAGGTTGCTACCTGCTGACCTTTGGTCTTTCGGCCAAAGCCTTCATCCATACCGTTTCTACGGGCCAGCTCCGGAGTTACCTGCGTTCCGCCGGCGACCAGGATCAAACGGTCACGCACGCCCTTTTCCAAGCATATATCATGAAGCTTTCTCATGTTTTTATAGTGAACGTCATCATGACTGATGATCGTTGAAATCAAAATCGCATCGGCACTGGTTTCAATCGCAGCATCGACCAGTTTGGATAAGGCTACCGAAGTACCCAAATAAATGCACTCAAAGCCAAACTTCTCGATTCCGCCATGTTTGATATCGATGATCTCACGCAGGCCCACCGAGTGTTCATCCTCACCTACTGTGGCTGCAATGATTTTAAACGGCTTCGCAATGACGGCTGCTTTCAGCTGTTCTTCATCCATCATTTTCGGTTTTTCTTCGATTTTAAGTGAATTTATTTCGATTTCAAAGGGTACTTTGCCCTTGACTTCAACACGGGTACCTTCCATCGGGTGCATGATTTCCGTATGGATGACTTCGGTTTCCTGAAGATTCATTTGTTTTGCCATCGATAATGCCGCTGCTTTCGCTAAATCGACGGAAAGAGGAAAAAACATCGTCAGTAAAACGACTCCGTCATGCTGCCATTCCATTTCCGGTTTCACGATACCTTGGTCTCGCATCCGACGTGTCTCTTCAAGCCGTAGATAAACATTGTCGGTTTCGTCCAGTTCATCAATGTAGATGATTTTACTGCGATCTTCAAAAGTACATCCCGAAATCACCGAGACAGGATCATCCGTTCCGTAAAGCTCGGGATGATTGTCACCGAAATGAGCCGTAACCGGCGCAAAATAATCTTTTCCTCGCGGATACACGGTATCTGCCGCTATTCCACCCTGAACTTTTCGCGCGATACCATCTCCGTTGCGTTGCGGATAAAAGCCGGAATCGACGAAAAATCCCTGAGCGACGGACTCAAAATATCCGCCGACCTCTAGCATTTCTTCCATCATCAGCACGGCCCGCTCTTTTAGCTGACGGACTTCTGCTTTAAGCTGTGGGTTATCCAAGTCGATTTTTAAGTATTCATTGATTCCGTCCAACCCTGCAAATACCTGCTTCGCCGTATCGATTGCTTCGATATTGTAGATATGCCAAGGGACATTACGTCCTTCATCCGGTGTGATCGTCGATTGGATATCGGCGGATGTCAGCTGTGATATCAGTAAATTGAGCGTATGGGTCACGGTAGCCTCCCGAACAGAAGATTCCATGTATTTGGTGTTCATCTGTGCCCGCATTCTGACATTGCAAAACAGCTGACGCAAAGCGATGGCGTAGGGCAGATCCATACGTACACACGGTGCGGGCGGTGCGGTCGGCGGCACGGTCGAAAGGCATATATTCTCTTCATTGATTCCGCAAGCCAATGAAAATGTCGTATTGATCGCATGCTGTACCAGCAGTTCAGGTGTTACCTTCCATGCTTCTACCGCGGTTGCATTGGCATTATGGGCACCATCGATTTGCGCAAGCTGACCATAAGCCATGATTTTTTTAGACTCAGCGGCATCAACAAACGATCTTACCATATTGATATTGCGGTAAAGAATATTATACTGAGGATCCTGATGTGCCCCATTGACTCCCTCTTCTACAAACATGACGGCGATTTCCGGTCCGGCAACCCCTGAAACATAAGAATGATAATTAATCGGACGTCCTACCTCATCTTCGATCATGTCGAGTGCTTTGCGTTGGGCACGGACTTGTTTTCGGGTAATCGGGATCCCGCCGACCCCTTGCGGAGTTCCTTCGATCAGCCCGTCAAAATGACTTTGACCGGCTGTCCGAATGACCATCATATGATCCGCACCATGGATCGCGGCCATGCGCATCCGCCGGATATCATCTTCAAAACGTCCGGACGCAATTTCCGTGGTAATGATCGCTTTGGGCTGCGGATCGATCGAATCAAAGGCATGGGACGCCGGTAATCCGATAGAAGTCTTCAGATTTTCGGACATGTCCAAAAATTCAAATTTGCCGATTTTTTGCCGGCCGGCTCTCTTATGCCAAGTCCAACCCTTTCGGCGAGGAACATAGTGCTCTAAATCGTTGAGGATGGCCTCTATGTCCAGTTTTTGATCAAACGGTTTCATGTAACAGCCCTCCCGGTGAAAAATGTTTATTGAAAAACGCTTCATCGCAACATTGTTCGATTGACTGACGCAACGAAATACCGTAATGATCTCTGACTTGTATGACGCAGTGACCCACACCCCTCGACATGACACCGCAGGCCATTGCGTACCCTACGATGGCTGAGGCCTCAATACTGCTTGCACCCATTCTTAGCAGAACCGATCGTTCGATCGATGGTGTGGTGTGCGTTTGGGCCAACTCTATCATGGGTCGTACCAACTGCTGGCTCAGCTGCCAGAATCGATGATGAAGCTCTTCATCAGAAAGATGCTTCAAGGATTCTCTTCGGGTATCAAAATCATCATTTCGTTTCATGTCCGTCTCCTTTCAGTTGGCGGATGGCTGTTTCTGTCCAAGTTATGGAAGTGTTGCATTCCTGTGACAAATACAAGATATCATCCTGTGAGAATAATGTATCGGGATGCATCTTCAGCTGGTTTCTGAGATAAGAGTACCGCAACTGATCAAGATCGACCGGTCGGGCCTGAATTAGGCCGGGATGTGAGGGCAGAATGATGTTTTCCCCCGCAACTTCCTGTATCGGATCACCGGTGATGACTTTAATGCCGCGCTTTTTTGCAAAACTAAGCTGAGCATTCATATGCTTTCCGGCACCGGTATACTCGGTTTCCTGTACCACGACGATCTGATCCTCACGCATCGACTGTGCCAGTGAGAATGCGACAGCCAGAGATGTGTTGCCTGCCGGTCCCCTTTCCATTCCTTCCAGCTTTGCCAGTACTTCCGTCATATAAAAAACTTCTCCCTGTTTGACGGTATAGTAACTGTCCATATACCGTAACGCCCGGGCAGCCGAATAGGTCACGTCGGAACGGTCGGGATTCATGGCAAACGGAAAGCCGAAACCGGTATGACCGGTCGTAAAAGATTTTCGGTTAAAATCGGTATCGCTGGCCATATGCAAGCCGTGCAAGTCGACACTGGCCGCGATGATCGGACAGCAGCAGCCGGTTTTCTTGGCTCCTTGCGCCGTTGCGGTCAGATTACCGCCACCGGCATGGGTGACAACGATGGCATCAGGATCCTTTCCGGTAAGTCTGCGGATGTCCTCCACACATTCGATACCAAGGGTTTGTAAGCCGGCAATCCCGTATGGGCTGTAGAGCGAGGCATTGAAATATCCGGTTTGGTCAAGCAAATCCAAAAACACCACAAACAGCTCCGGACCGACCGAACACTGAACGACTTCGGCTCCGTAAGCTTCGATTGCCCGGGCTTTCTCTAAAATCTCGGGCTGATAGATGCCTTGAGAATCAAAACTTTCCTGAACGATGATGCACTTGAGATTCAGCTTTGCACACATCGCCGCGACCGCAGCCCCGTAATTTCCGGAGGTAGCCGCAATCACCCCCGGATACCCCAGTTTTTTGGCATGATATACGCTGATGGCCGCGCGGCGGGCTTTAAAACTGCCGGAAAGATTGCATGCTTCATCCTTTAGAAACAGCCGGGCACCCAACCCCGGTCGCGATATTTTTCGGATCAGTGTGTTAATATTGGTAAGTTCAAGCATCGGTGTTGACCCGACACCGAGTGACCGCTGGACCTTTTGTGCCAGATCGATCGGATATCCGGTATCTTCCATCAGCCGCGTATAGTCAAAAGCTATGTCCGATAATCTGTACTTCAGGAAATCGACATCGATTGCTTTCTTCAGTATTTCATTTTTTCTGCTCAATATCGACTGTGCTTTATTCATTCAAACCTCCGTCAAAGATTGCTTTGACCGAAGGTTCGATATATTCGGTTTCTTGCACATAATCCCCAAAAGAATGATCAAATGCGACAAAAATATCGAGCAGTTTCCCTTCGATGATTCTTCCGGTTTTAGTGCGTATCGTACATACACTTCCTATCGCACATTCTTCATCCAATAGAAAGCCTTTGACCCTGAGCATGAAATCTTTCTGTTTGGTTTCTTCAGGAAGATGGGACTGCCGCTGATCTGCAGTCAGATATAACTGCTCGATCAGTACCCAGTTCCCGTGATGGGCTAGCATAGCTCATCCTCCAGATACAGCCGCATATCCCCCAGGATCGCTCGGGGCAGAGGCAGGTCGATCATCGTTTTGATTCCGGATTTCGCATTGATAACCGCCGGAATACTGTTGACGGCCATGGCGATCGTACCGATTCCGCCATCGACTTCCGGGGTGATGACCATTGATACCGGCGGTGTCCCGACGATCGTAATGTAGTCTCCGGTTGCAATGCCTTCGCTTTGCGGCTCGACCTGCTGCGGATGTTTTAATGTGATAAAGGGAAACTCGTTGACATAAGCCGTTGCAATCATGTCGCATCCGGCGACATCACCGGCATCGACTGTAGCATGCGGTGCGACCCGGTTGATCGAAGAAACGATCGGACGGTTTTTGACTTCCACCCGGTCAAAATCGATATGAAAAGCTTCCGACATCATCGCCATGCTCTGGTCGAAACCGACATGACCGGCCAATGTACCTTCTTTTTGGCGCTGATAAAACTGAGCAATCGAAATTCCGACCCCCTGTTCATGCATGACAGATTTGCCAAAAGGCGATAACGAGTTGACCCGGCTGACTTCGATTTGCTCGACACTGGTACATACAGATGTCAGTGCAATGACCAACGCATCCATCATAAAGCCCGGATTGATTCCGGTTCCTAAAACCGTCACATCGTGCTCCTTGGCCTTGCGGTGAATCAGTTCGGCGATTTCTCTGTCTGCGGCATACGGATAAGACATTTCTTCGGCAATCGAAATAACATTCATTTTCCGCTCGATGCACGCCAGTATTTTATCTTTTGATGTCTTGACAAAGGAATCTGTGCATAGTATCGCGACATCGGCATTGCTTAAGCGCAATCCTTCCTCCACATCCTGAATGATCAGCGGCAACGGATTTAATAATTCCACCAGTTCATCGACTCTTTTGCCGACCTTATCTCCCCGGGCAATGACCGTGGTGATTTCGACTCCTTTTTTTACTGACAAGGCTTTGATGACCCCGGCACCCATCGCACCGATGCCCCAAACACATACACGTATCGCTCTGCTCATTGATATTTCTCCTTTTTGATGTAAACGCTTTCCTCTTCTATTTTAGCTTAAAAAAAGGGATTTTTTAACCCCTGTTTTCTTTAATGATCAAATGATATAAAACCGGCACGAGCACCATCGTCAAAATCGTTGACATGAGCAATCCAAAAAACAGCACCAACGCCATCGGTGACGTCATCGGATCATTGGATATGATCAGCGGGACCAAACCGATGCACGTCGTCAGTGTTGTAAGCATGATCGGACGATAACGGGCATCGACTGCATCCTTACAACTGCTTATGACCGATTTGCCCATCCGGACACCTTCGTCCATGACTTCCATCAGTAATATGCCGTTATTGACAACGATTCCGATAAGACTGACCGCTCCGAGAAGCGCCATCGCCTGGATATCGATCTGAAAGATATACAGCCCCAAAAAGACTCCGGTTAATGAAAGCGGAATGCTGGTCATAATGATGAGCGGTTTGGACAGCTTATCAAACTGTACCAGCAGGATCATGTAAATCAGACCAATGACGATCAATGCGGAAACCCCCAAATTGGAAACTAAGTCCGTGATGTTTTTCAGTTCGCCTTTATATTCGATTTTCGTATCACCGACCAACATCTGCGGCTGTATCTGATTTTTAAATGCCAGTTCAATGGAAGCGGCAGAATAACCCGGCAAAACATCCGCCAGTACCGTAACTGTGCGTTTTCGGTTTTGTCGGTATATCGAAGGCAGTGTTGCCTGAATATCCACTCGAGCCAACTGGCTCAGCTGCATATAGGCATCCGTTGCAGAGGACTTGATGGGCAGTCTGTATAACTGATCCAACGTTCGGACATCCGCTTTGACAATGATATCCATTTCTTTTCCACCGGACTTAAACCCGGATGGTTTCGCTCCCATCAGCGCGGTATTGATCTGCTTGACGATGTCGTATTTCAAAATACCGCTGGTCGCCAAGTAATCTTCATCGATACGAACGACATACTCATACTCTTTGGATACAAACGAATCCCGAATCGACGTTGTCCCATCGATCGTCGTCAGCAGTTCGCGGATATTGGCAGAGGTAGCCAGTAAATCATCCAAGTCTTCCCCATTGAGCGCAAACACCAGTTTCGCTTCCACCGGCATGGCGTACTCAAGATAACGGACTTCGACCTTGGCCCCAATGACGTTCTCATTAACTTTCTGTTGAATCGCAAAACCGATCTCCTCGTTGGTTTTATACGAGCTGTTGCGCAAATCAATGGTCAGCAGAAGTTGGGCAACATCGGCTGCCGGTGCACTGTTTACGACGGTAATAAAGAATTTCGGCAATCCGGTGCCTACGGATGATGTAATGCTTTTTACTTCCTCAAACTGTGATACCAACGCAACCACCTGATCGTGGATCTGCGCTGTTTTTTCCAAAGAAGAAGACTCCGATTTAATATTGATATAAATTACCGGCTTATCGGAATAAGGAAAGAAACTTATATTTAATTGCGAAAACAGCAGGCCTGCGATCAGCAGCGTAGCAAAAGCCAATGAGATTGCCATCTTTGGATACCGCAACCCGGCAATCAGCAGTTCGTCAAAAAAGCGGCGGGTCAGCGATTTGCGGGTTTTCTCGATCCGCTGCTGACTTTCCGGTTTAAAGAAAATATACGCAAATACCGGCAGGATAAGCATGGCTGTAAGATACGATGCGATCAGCGTTGAAATGATGACGATCGGGATGGTAGCCACGGTCTTACCGATGACACCGGGAACAAACAGTAAGATACCGAATGTCACGATTGTGGTCAGCGTAGACGTGAAGATCGGTCGGGACGTTTCCCTGACCGCACCTTCGATCGCAGAAAGTTTCTCTTCTCCCTGATTCAGACGGCTTTGGATTGCTTCACAAATGACGATGCCGTTATCAACCAAAATCCCTAGTGAAATAATAAGTGCTGCAATCGAAATGAAATGAAACTCGATTTTCAACAGGTACATCACGATGAAAGTTATCAGAATGGAAATCGGTAATATGATCGACATGATCACGGCATTACGTAGATGAACGCCGATCATGACGATGATGACGATCAGTATCACACTTTCGAGAAGATTGAATATAAATGAAGTGATCGATCGGTCGATGTCTTCCGGTGAATAAGTCACTTCGGTAAAATCGATATCCTGAGGTACTTGGGTCTTCATCTCATCGATGACTTTTCTGACCTGCGCACCGATGATGACCGCATTGGTATTGCTTTCGAAATAACCGGTCAGCAGCACGGCATTCTGACCGTTATGCTGATAGTAGTATTTGTCTGCGGCTTCGATTTTGACGGTCGCAACATCCTTGAGACGTACGAATCCGACTTGTTCCATTGAACCGGCGATCACGATGTTTTCGATATCTTTCAGCGTTTCAAAGGTGGCCGGAGTCTGAACATTGATTTTCGAGTCTTCATATTTGATCGATCCGGAAGGAATCGTCAGGTTCTGAGCCTGAAGCAGACCGACGATCGTCTCCATCGACACACGGTACAGATACAAGTCATCGATATTGACGGTGATGACGACTTGCTTTTCCAGATTTCCGTCGATATCCACGCGTGTTACGCCATTGACACTTTCGATTGCCACTTGAATACCTTGTGCATACGATACCAAGTCATCAATGTCATAATTATCATTGGACAGCGAAATTATAAACTGCGGAACTTCGGTCAAATCCGTTTTGATGACACTTTCCATGGCTAAGGGCGGCAGTTCCTTTTGAACATCTGCGATCAGTTCGCGCATATGTGCCATGGCAATATCCGGATCGACATCGATTTTAAACATAATGACGACCACTGAAGCACTGTTGACTGAGTAGGAGTTCAATACATCGATACCGGCCAGCCGGCTCAGCCTGTCTTCAATTTTCTTAGTGACCATCTCCTCTACTTCCGAGGACGTGGCTCCCGGATATACGGTGGTGATCATGGCGGCCGGAAGATTGGTGTTGGGGTTTTCCTGCTTGGGAATCAGATAATAACTGTACATACCGAAAACAACGACAAAAGTCAGTGAAAGCAGGACGATTTGCCGTTTTCGGATAAACATCGCAGCCAGTTTACTCATGATCGATGACCTCTGCTATTTTGACTTTCACGCCCGGACGAACCAGGCGGCCGCCCTCGACCACTACCAAATCACCGGGATCAAGTCCGGTGGTCAGTACCTGCTGGTTGTTAATGGTCGCCAGGGATACTTTGCGTTTGACAATGCGATCGTCCACTACGATATAGACGAAGTCTTCACCGTCATTCTGAATCGTTGTGAGCATCAGCCAGATGCCGGTGCGTTTGCCTAACTCGATTGAAACACCGGCTGTCTCGCCAATATTGACTTGCTTGTAATCATCAATGGAAATATACGCTTGATATGTACGGCTTGAAACATCGGGAATCCTGGCGATTTCATAGACTTCACCGGCATAAACGACTTGGTTGATGTTGATTTCTGCACGCTGTCCGACTTGGATCGTATTGATCATGGTTTGTGAAATTCCGATGACCGCAGACATCTGATACGAAGATACCACTACGACCGGAGCCAGCGGGGTCGCAAGTTCTCCCGATTTCGATACGACTTTTACAACAAACCCATTCATGCTCGCATAAAGACGGGTTGATTCCAGATTGTTATTGGCAAAGGTCAGATTGTTTTGGGCGATCGTAACCTGTGAGTTGGCGGCATCGTAACTGGCTTTTGCTGCCTGATAGCGTGAAAAGGCGATTTCAACCTCGATGGGTGTCCCATTGGCTACCGAAGCATCATATTCCGCTTTTGCTGCCGCAGCAGCTGCGTTTTTCTGAGTATAGTTTAACAGTGAGGCATTCGCCTGTGCTGAGCCCTCCCCAAATTCATTCAAATCTGACTGATACTGTTCATACGCCTGATCTGCCACCGCCTGTTTGGTCAAATAATCTTCCCGTAGAATCGATAACTGTGCATCTGCGTTTGCCTTTTTATCCAGATAATCTTTTTCTTCCGCTTTCATGTTTGCGGCTGCCTGTCTACGCTGGGAATCGGCAACTTTTAAGTTTTCCTGGGCATTGCGCACCTGGATTTGTGCCTGCTGAGAATCGATGGAAGCCAAAAGATCTCCCTTCTTAACATTTTGCCCTTCAGTCACAAAAAGCCGGTCGATGGTACCGATCGTTGAAAAGGTTGCCTGTTGCAGATCTTTGGGCTGAATGACACCGATAAACTTAACCCGTTCGTCATTGGCAGTTTCGCTGATTTTCATTACCCTGACCTGGGTGACTTTCTCTTCGATGATGCCGGGATCATCTCTCTTCGACAAAAGAGCGGTCAGACCGATCCCAGATAAGATCAGACCAATCACTAATATTATCTTCCATCTATTTTTTCTCATAATGCAAGTCTCCTGCTGATATCATCAGTGTAAATAAGTTGAGATATGTTGAGATCATCCATTCGATTTCCTCTTGCGGGCTATCCAGCGACTCCTCAAAAAGCCGTACCAATCCGTTAAATACCGCACTGGCCAGCATCGAAGTGATCATGTCGATCCTTCGGTCAAACAAGTCCACTTGAGAAAACCATCGTTCGACCATCTGAACCATGATTTTCTTAATGGAACTGACCACCTGATCAGCCATGCGCGGATGTCGAATCAGTGTCATAAACTCCTTGCGCTCGGTTTCAAACACATGAGCAAATCCCATGGACAGGCGACGGATACGGGCATCGAATTCTGCTGTCCGGCCGTGGGCAAGCTGAACGTCGGTAGGGATATGACTGATTTCACCGGTAATGATTTTGTCAAGTTTATCGATCGTCGATGCCAGCAAAGCATCCGCCAGGTCTTCTTTGTCTTTAAAATACCGATACAGATTTCCCACGGTCATGTGGGCGGACTTGGCTATATTCCTCATAGAGGCCTTTTCAAAACCATGAATATAAAACTCATTTCTTGCAGATTGAATGATGGCTTCCCGCAGTTCGGGTTTGAGTATCTGTGCCATAGTGTATCCTCCTGTTCGTCACCATTAGTATACACCTGTTCACTTTATAACACAAATAAAAAAGCCGCTTCCGGCTTTCTTACTGATTACTTTCTCAAATTCAAACGACTGACCAGTTCACGATAGCGATTGACATCGGTATTACGCAAATACGTCAAGAAGTTGCGACGCTTACCAACCATTTTCATTAAACCGCGAAGTGAGTGATAATCTTTCTTGTGGACTTTCAAGTGTTCTGTCAGGACGTTGATTTTTTCCGTCAGTACAGCAACCTGAACTTCAACCGAACCGGTATCACCTTCAGCGCGAGCAAAACTGCTCATGATGGCTTGCTTCTTTTCTTTTGAAATCATGTTCTTCCTCCGTTTTTTCTAGACCTTCATATCCGAGTAAAGGGACGAGGCATCCGCATAACCCAGAAATAAAGCATGTATACTTTAACATATTCTGCCAATTCGCGCAAGTAACGAAATTCACATGATATAATAAGACCGTAAGGAGTGAAGCAAATGAAAAAAATCGCTTGGATCGGGACCGGCGTGATGGGTCATGCCATGGTGTCCCATTTGATCAATGCCGGCTATCCGGTCAGTATTTTTACACGCAGCAAAGAAAAAGCTGCCGATCTTGCAGATAAGGCCACTGTCGTTGACACGATTGCGCAGGCGGTCTTAGATGCGGATGTCATCATTACAATGGTTGGGTATCCCACAGATGTCGAGTCGGTCTATGCAGGGGTCGACGGAGTTTTTGATCATGCCAAAAAAGGTGCTTTATGCATCGATATGACCACATCCTCCCCGACACTTGCACAAAAGCTTTATGCCCTTGCCTTGACCAAAGGTTTGCGGATGCTGGATGCACCGGTTTCCGGAGGTGATATCGGAGCGAGAAATGCAACATTGTCGATTATGGTCGGTGGTGATATCGCTGATTTTGATGAAGCAAAACCGCTGTTTGAACAGATGGGCAAAAGCATCACGCACATCGGAAAAGCCGGTTTCGGTCAGCACTGCAAAATGGCAAATCAAATCGTCGTCGCCGGCAATATCGCAGCCATCAGTGAAAGCATGTTTTATGCAAAAAATGCAGGGGTTGACCCTCACATCGTTTTACAGGCCATTTCCGGCGGTGCAGCAGGATCATGGCAGGTCACCAACAACGGACCGAAGATACTTACGGGTAATTATGATCCGGGATTCTATATCCATCATTTCATCAAGGACCTCACCTTGGTCGAAGAAGAAGCACTAAAGGCGGATATCTCTTTACCGGTCGTCCGTCAGGTGCTGGCTTTGTACCGGCAACTGCTTGATGAAGGTTACGGACAGCTGGGAACCCAGGCGCTGATCAAAGCATATGGAAAAAATTATGAACATGAACATTAAATCGCTTTGGGAGGTAAAGCCTCTGGTGTTCAGTGATTTTCTTGAACGGCTCGATTACGGTCACGCACCGCATTGGGCCGGCTGTTACTGCCGTTTTTATCACACCGATGTGGATTTTGATGCGTGGAAGATCCGGGCTCCGCATGAGAATAAAACCGAAGCGATCAATGCCATCGAAAAACGAAAAATGCACGGTTTTTTGGCTTTTGACGAAGAAAAATGCATCGGCTGGCTCAATGCCAATGATGCATCCTCGTTTATCCGGTTGAAAAACTTCCTGCCCCCTTCGATTGAAGGAAAAAAAGTTGCGATTACCATATGTTTTGTGATCGATCCTCATTATCGAAACCAGAAAGTAGCCACACGTTTACTTGAAACCGCTATCTCATTTTACCGGGATCTGGGTTATGACGGAATGATGGCTGCTCCCATCGAGACCGAAGGTTCTTTCGATCTGAAATACCGCGGTACTCTGGCGATGTATGAAAAGCTCGGTTACTCCGTCATTGAAAAAATTGATAAGTTAAGCGTCTGTTATCTCGACTTCCATAAAATCGATCAGTAAATCATGCAGAAACAATCGGCCTTCAGCACTGGCCGTCAAATGGGTGTCGCTGAGTTTCAGCCACCCTTTTTTTGTGTTTTTTTCGATTGCCCCAAAAAATACGTCTGGGATATCCTTAGCAAACCGGTCAGAAAAAATTTTTCGCTCGATCCCGGCTTTCAGTCGCAATCCCATCATGACGAACTCAAACATTTCATCTTCAAGACTAAGAACGATTTCCTCATCATATCGGATACCTTCACTCAGATAGCGGTGAATGTTTTTACTGACCGTATAACGGCGGTGGTTTTCTTTGCCGCTGGCACCCGGTCCGATGGCAGCGAAGTCATCGTAATGCCAGTAGGTCAGGTTGTGACGGCTTTCTTTGTTATCCAGAGAGAAATTACTGATTTCGTAATGGTCATACCCTGCTGCTGAAAGCATATCTATGGCAAGCTGATAAAATTCTCCTTCGAGGGAATTGTCCACACTTGAAAGGTGCTTGCGTCCGAAAGCCGAGTTGGGTTCAATAGTCAGTGCATACAATGAAACATGCGGCAGCTTCTGGTCGATCATCCATTGAATCGTTTCCTGAAAATCGCTGACCGTCTGCGTCGGCAAACCATACATTCCATCAGCAGAAATATTATCGATGCCGTTTTCTCTCAGCTGTCTGATAACATTCTCTGCATCCTGCAAGGAATGTTTCCGTCCGATCAGCTGAAGAAGTCTGGATTGCACGGATTGAACGCCCAAGGAAACCCGGTTGACTCCGAACTTTGCACATAAACGGATTTTGTCTTCACTGAAATTTTCGGGATTGGCTTCAATCGTCAGTTCTGCGTCCGCAGTTAAAAACGGTTGGATCGCCAACAGTACTTCCTCAAGCAGATCCAATGTCAATGCAGTGGGTGTCCCTCCGCCGATATAGACGGATTTGAACATTTGTCCCTGTCGTAAGGATAAATCTTCCTTAAAACGCACCACAAAGCGTTTGGCAAGGTCTTGATGATACCCGACCCGCACAAAATCACAGTAAGCACATATATGCGCACAAAACGGGATATGAATATAGAGAGAGATCGGGTTATTGGTTTCCATACTTCTGATGAACTTTCTCGATTTTCTGTTCGATGACATTTCGATAGTCTAGTCCGGCATCGCTGCAAAGGGTAATCGCATACATCAAAACATCTGCGACCTCATCCATGATTTCCCCTTGGTCCGCGTCAGGTTTACTGACGGCTGCCAAAAGCTCCCCAGCCTCCACAAATACCGATTTGGCTAAAATCAGCGGCGTGTCGCTTTTCTGCCAACCGTATCGCGCCCTCATCAGTTCAATTTTTTTTGCTGTATCATCCATTTTTATCACCAGTGCCATTATAACAAAAAAATCCCCGTTTGGGGATTTTGCTTACAGCGGTTTGAAGCGGGCGTTAAAGAAACGCAGCATCGGCGGTTCATATACAAACTGCAGTCCGGGGATCTGCTCACGGTTATTATACAGTCGGATCACCGCATCAGCAACCAGATCCATATGCGCATACGTATATACCCTGCGCGGGATCGTCAGTCGGACCAGTTCAAGTTTCGGACGGTGATGTTCGCCGGTTTCTTTGTTCCGCCCGGCTGAGACGATGCCCCGTTCCATGCTTCGGACACCCGATTCGATGTATAAATGAGCGGCCAGGGTTTGGGCCGGAAGTTGATCCTGTGTCAGATGCGGTAAAAACTTGCGTGCGTCCAAGAATACGGCGTGACCGCCGATAGGCTGTACGACCGGTACACCGGCCGCTATAAGCTGTTCACCCAAATATGCGACCTGCTCGACCCGATGGGAAATATAGGCATAATCCACCGATTCTTTGATTCCGATGGCCATCGCTTCCATGTCGCGCCCGGCCATACCGCCATAAGAGGGCATGCCTTCAAAAACGACGACCAGTTCCTTGCTTCTGGCAAAAAGTTCGTCACTGTTCATCGCCAAAAATCCGCCGATATTGACCATGCAGTCTTTCTTTCCCGACATCGTTGCTCCGTCACCGTAACTCATCATTTCCAACAGGATATCTTTGATGGATACGTGCTTATACCCCTCTTCACGTTTTTTAATGAAGTACGCATTTTCTACGCAGCGGGTAGCATCAAAGAAGATTTCAATGCCGTGGGTATGACACAGCGCACTTACTTCACGTATATTTTGCATCGAGACCGGTTGACCGCCGGCCAGATTGACGGTTACGGCCAGACAAACATACGGGATCCGTTCGACACCGAATTCATCGATCAGATTCTGAAGTTTATTGAGATCGATGTTGCCTTTAAACGGATGAACGGCTTGGGAGTCATGAGCTTCATCGATGATGACATCCTTAAAAATCCCGCCATTGGCTTCCTGATGATATCTTGTAGTCGTAAAATACATGTTTCCGGGAATGATATCGCCCGGTTTTATTTTCAATCGCGATAACAGGTTTTCTGCGCCGCGACCCTGATGGGTCGGCACCATGTGTCTGAACCCGTAAAACTCTTTAACCGTAGCATCCAAATGTAAAAAGTTACGGCTGCCCGCATATGCCTCATCTCCGACCATCATCCCTGCCCACTGGCGGTCACTCATCGCAGTCGTTCCGGAATCCGTCAGAAGGTCGATATATACATCCTCACTTTTGAGAAGAAACGTGTTATACCCTGCCTCTTCCATCGCTTTCTGACGCTCTTCTTTGGTCATGGTTTTCATCATTTCGACCACTTTGATACGAAACGGTTCTGCCGGATAGTTTTTCATGTAAATCTCCTTTTTTGTTCACTCTACCTATTACTTTACTCAGCGATGTAAGCGCTGTCAATAAAGTTAGGACATGTAAATAATGAGAATAAAAAGAAAACATATTCATAAAAATGTAAAAAAAAGCGGGTATTCCCGCTTATTCTTCATCCATGGAAAGTACAGCCATAAACGCTTCTTGCGGGACTTCGACACTGCCGACCTGCTTCATGCGCTTCTTGCCTTCTTTTTGCTTTTCCAACAGCTTTTTCTTCCGGGTGATATCCCCGCCATAACATTTCGCCAACACATTTTTACGCAGCGCTTTTATATCTGAGCGGGCAATGATCTTGTTATTGATCGCTGCCTGAATCGGAATTTCAAACTGCTGCCGCGGGATCAGTTTGCGCATTTTCTCGGTGATAGCTTTACCGCGACCGTAAGCGAAATCACGATGGACGATGGTCGATAAGGCATCGACCACTTCCGAGTTGAGCAAGATTTCCATTTTGACCAGTTTGGACTCGTAATATCCATCCAGCTCATAATCATAGGATGCATACCCTTTGGTCGCCGATTTTAACCGGTCAAAGAAATCGTAGACGATTTCTCCCAAGGGCAGCAGGTAGTGCAAATGCATGCGTCCGGCATCGATTGCCACCATTTCTTTATAAATCCCGCGTTTTTTCTGACACAGATCCATGACCGGGCCGACAAATTCGGTCGGAACCATGATGGTCGCATTGACAAACGGTTCTTCCATATGATGAATCTTTTGTACATCAGGCAACAGCGACGGATTGTCCACCGAAACCATCGAGCCATCGGTCATATAGGCATGATAAACGACTGACGGGGCGGTGGCAATAAGTGAGAGATTGTATTCACGTTCCAGTCTTTCCTGGACAACATCCATATGCAACAACCCTAAAAATCCGCATCTGAAACCAAATCCGAGAGCTTGGGATGTTTCGGCCTCATACTTTAAGGAAGCATCATTTAGCTGAAGTTTTTCAAGGGCGTCGCGAAGATCATTGTATCGGTTCGACTCGGTGGGATATAAACCGCAAAACACCATAGAGTTCAAGGTTCTGTATCCCGGCAGCGGTTCACTGGCACCGTGCTGCGCAAAGGTGATCGTATCGCCGACGTGGACATCTTTGACCGATTTGATGCTTGCGGCGATCCAGCCGACTTCTCCGCAGCTCAGGGAAGTGCGTTTGACTTCCTTAGGTGTGCGGATACCGCATTCTATGACTTCATAAACTGCATTGGTGGCCATAAAGCGGATTTTGTCTCCGATTTTCACGGTACCTTCTTTGATCCGGACATATGCGATGACACCGCGATAAGAATCGTATAATGAATCAAACACCAAGGCTTTCAGCGGGGCAGTGGGATCTCCTTTGGGCGGCGGCACTTTGGCTACGATCGCTTCAAGGACCTGATCGACATTAAGACCGGTTTTCGCACTAATCTGCGGAGCATCTATGGCTTCCAAACCGATGACATTTTCGATTTCTTCGATTACACGAATCGGATCGGCAGCCGGCAGATCGACCTTGTTGATAACCGGGATGATTTCAAGATTGTTATCAAGTGCCAGATACACATTGGCCAAGGTCTGTGCTTCAATTCCTTGAGAAGCATCGACAACCAAGACGGCTCCCTCGCATGCAGCCAGAGAACGGGACACTTCATACGTAAAATCCACATGTCCCGGAGTATCGATCAGATGGAAAATATAGTCATTTCCGTCATTGGCGGTATACTTGAGCTGAACGGCATTGAGTTTGATGGTTATGCCACGCTCCCGCTCCAGATCCAGTGTATCGAGTATCTGATCCATCATATCGCGGTTATCGATCGTTTTTGTCATTTCCAAAATACGGTCAGCCAAGGTAGACTTCCCGTGATCGATATGCGCGATAATGGAAAAATTTCGGATAAATTTCTGGTTCATAAAAATCCTTTCAAAAGCATAACACATTATAACAAAACAAGGGCATAAAAAAAAGACTTACAGTAAAATTTGATATGAGTAAGAAATGCAAAGAAAAGCGCTGCCTGAGGCAACGCATATATAATCCGGTTATTGCGTAAGCAACCGATACGTCACATTGAAAGTTTCATCCTGGATAAAGAATACTCCGCCACTGTCAAACAGATGCAAAGTGTGTGTCTTTCCTTCGGAATCAACGGCCGAAAAGATTGCTATCGAGCGGATACGAAGTGCATATTCGACGACCAGGCTCGGAGATCTCGAAATCAGTTCTTTTACGAAGTCTTCACTGCCCTCCTCAACATAAATCAGCTGCTCAAGTGATAAGGTCAAAACCATGTTGCTTACTTCGGCATGTGCACGCATGTCATAATTGGTTTTTTCGTCCGTTTCCGGTGGATTGTTCTTATTGATGGCAGCAAACTTGTCAATGTTATCCTGAAGTACGACAAAGGCACCTTCATTGACATTTTTTGCGAGGTCATCAAACTGCGGTGTATTGGTCAAAAGCAAAGCTGCGGCTAACAACGAAAGAGCAGCTCCCTGAAACCAAAACATCGGAGTCTTGAGCAATTCATATTTGCGGCTGGTTTTAAAAGACAGACGTTTCTGCCACAAATAACTGCGGATAATCTGAATCAGCATCCAAATGACGCCGACGATCAGAATCAGCCAAGATAGTTCTTTCATGCTATCGTATTATCAATTTAGGTTAGT